>CAMMKL010000050.1 GCA_946497265.1 uncultured Clostridia bacterium
CTCCGAAAGGGTCAGCGACCCCTGTTGCAGAGAAGCGTTAACCTGTTTTAGGAATCCGCGTGGCATGCGGGCGGCGTCCTTTTCCGAAAGGATCAGCTCCCCATCCTGAGGGAGTGCATAGTTTAAAATCATCGCCTGCAGCAAAGAAAAATAATCTTCTTCCTTTAGGGTATACAGGGATTCCCGCGCTTCGTCAATCATTTCGCCGATAACGTCTTGTTTTGCTTTCAAAATTTGGCGTCGGCGCTCCAGCATAGCGCCGGATCTGGCCCGCGCGCCAACCCTCTCCACCAATGTTTGGGTTTCCGCGTCCATACGGGCGGCCTCCTCTTCGCCTTGCTTACGGGCTTTTTCCAAAATCGCCTGTGCCTGCTGTTGCGCCTGCTCCTGATTATGCGCCGCAACCGTTTCGGCGGAAGCCTGGATCTCCTGCAATATGTTTTCTAATCCTGTCATTGGCAAGCTCTCCTAACTATCGACCGGGGTGAATTAAATATTCAACCCACCGATGCCCGTTATGGCTAAAATGGATATAAGCAGCGCCAATATCGCATAGGTTTCCACCATAATTGGGAAAAGCATGGCTTTGCCAAACTGTTCCGGTTTTTTGGCTACCAGATGGATGCTGGCTACAGACGCGCGCGCTTGCCTTTTTGCAGACCAAAGACCCACAAACCCCATGGGTAAGCACGCACAAAAATAGAGGAATCCTTTGGCAACGGAAATGTCTGCGCTCCCGCCCAGGATGCCGATCTGTGAAAGGGTCAGAAAGGCAATCAACAGCCCGTAAATCCCTTGTGTGCCGGGAAGTAGCTGCAGGATAAGGACCTTACCAAACTTGCCGGGGTCTTCCGATACAATGCCGGCGGCAGCCTCGCCGCCCATACCGACCCCAACAGCCGAACCAATGCCGGACAAAAGCGCCGCCAGAACTGCTCCCAACAATGCCAAACCAATACCGAACTGTTCCATAATCATTTCTCCTTAATTTTAAAATATTGGGTCTTCGCAGAAAACGGCTGGAATTTACGGCCGCCTCCTTCATAAAACTTTCCAAAGAATTCCACGTATTGCAAGCGGTTGGCATGCACATAAGCGCCCAACAGATTAATTGCAATGTTCAAGGTATGGCCAACCAGGAAAATGATGACAAATACAACGATATTCCCGGTCATGGCAGCCATCTGGTTGACCACCGAAGCGATAACACCCGTGGCCAACCCCAGCGCCAGCAAACGAGAATACGACAGCACATCGCTTAAATAGCCGGTTACATTATAAAGCCCGTACAAGCCCTTCATCAGACGCTTAAACGGATTTCTGGATTCCCGGCCGCTTGTCAGGATAATCCCAACAGCGCCGCAAATCGCGCCGGCCCCTGAAATGGTTCCCGCAGGTTCCGGAAGGACAAAAGGAATTTGCAGGATTTTCGGAACCATATCGGAGCAAAGGGCAAATACCACCAGGCTGATAAGAAGCAAAAACCAGAAGCCGACATCATAGACAGCGTCTTTGTAACGTTTTGCTTTCCAAAGCTGATACCCCTGTATGCCAAGGCCGGTAAACAAATGCAGGATCCCAATGATAAACGAATACAGAAGAAGCCGCATCGGTTCGTTGACCGGGACAAACCACAGGGCCGGGACATTGACGGGGTTATGGAAAAAGGTAGTGGAAACCACCGTGACGACATCCCCGAAATAACTGCCAAACATGACGCCCCAAAAAATAGTGGATAGGCCACAGAAAAAAAACATGTTTAAGGCTTTGCGCAGCCCAATTTCCATATTTTTAAAAACCGTAAGGGCAATGCCGCAAGCCAACGCCATCAAAAATCCATATCCGGCATCGGATAGCATAAGCCCAAACAAAACATAATAAAAGCCCGCCATGATACCGCTGGGATCGATTTCCCCCTTTCCCGGAAGGCTAAAGCTTTCTACGACCGATTCGACCGGCGCGGCAAAACCATTGTTGTGCAACGCGACCGGTACATCCTCATCCTCTTTGGGCGCCGTACATTCCACAACCGAGGAACAGAGGCCCTCCAACTCTTTTGCCAATGCAGGCGCCGCTGTTTGGGGTATATACCCTTGGGCGATAAACAGGTGCTTGGATTGCGCCAACCGGGAAATGATACGATATTTTTCCTCCCTCATGGCGTAATAATCCACGGCAAAGCACAGTTCATCCCTTTTTTCTACTTCGGCTAAAATTTCCTCCCTTGCTTTTTCCAGCGTCTGCTTTGCCTGTAGTTCCTGGGCTTGGTACCATTCCGCCTGTTGTGCAGGCGGGCGCTTGGCAGGCGCAGCGGGGCGTACAAACCCCATCGCGCGGATTTTATCCTCCATCTTATGTGCATCCTGTTTCAAACACAATAGGAAAACGCACGTCTGCTCCGGCTGTGTAGCAACTACCTCCAGGTAAAAGCCTGTGATATCGGGCAGCGCTTTGCTAAGCTTATCCTGAAGCTCGTCATACTCATACGGTTCGGGGAACGCCCCCACAAAGGCGGCGGTCTTTGCCGTCCCTTGAAACCGCATCGAAATGTCCAGGGGGTTCCATGGCTTTAGCGCTTCCATCTGGGTTTGTAAACGCTGGATTTCCGATTTTTGCTCGGTAATTTCGCGCTCCAGTGACAGCAACCGATAGGCTGTCTTCATGATTTCTTCCGCGCGCTGCATTTCCTGCTCGTACTTTTTTAGGGAGATCTCCTCCCGGCCATTTAGCTTGGAGAAGACACCCTTTTTCCTAGGGGCATACTCGTCTAGGATACCAACGGCCTGTTGCGCGACCGATTTATTTTTATGAAACAGTTCCTGAGCCGATGCGGTATCCATTTTTTGAAAAAGCGCGTCGTCTATTTTGGCATTCATAATCTCCACTACGCCGCGCCGCTGTAAGGTTTCCAAAACCTTTTTGCGGTCTTTTTTCAGTGCGTAAATACTGATGCGTTGCATCGGAAGCACTGCCATACCTTATCAACCTCCTTCCGCTGAAAACCAACCCCCCGCCGGGTATGCATCATAAATCAGGGCTGCAGAACCTTTTGTAAAATCATCCGGAGGGTTTCCTGCTTTTTTTGCTGGGCTTGTGCCCTCAGGCCGTCCGCTTCCCGCTTCGCATCTTCTTTTGCCTGGGACAAAAGCTGTTCCGCTTGAAGCTGCGCCAACCGAAGCTTTTCCTCCCTGCGGGCCTGTGCTTGCCGCTTTGCCTGAGCAAAAATCTCCTGCGCCTGTATTTGAGCGCCGTCTACAATCCTTTTTGCCTGTTCCCGGCTTTTTTGTTCCAGTGCCTCGGCCAGACGTTCTGCCTCTCGCACCCTGTCGATAGTATCCTGTGCCAAATCATCACCAGCTTCCCTTCCGAGACAAACCCGCGGCCCGTGTGCCTCTGCCTATGAAAAAGCCATTGCGTCTTTCGAACACCTGCGCCGGGTTTCCCGGTTTGTACTAGACAGCAACTCTGTCTAAAAAAGAATAGTTGATTGTTTTAGTTTACTGCAAATCCCCAAAACAATCAATCATTTCCCATTAATTTTTTCCAAATTATCTTTATTTTTAATCAGATACGCCAATGGGCAGCTAAATAGCGCGCCACGGAATCCCGGCTGCTGGGCTCTATGATCACATCGGCTGCTTCTTTTGCAGCTCCTACCCCGTCTTCTACCACTACCCCAACGTCAGAGATACGCAGCATATCCAGGTCATTATAGTTATCCCCAAATGCCACTATTTTTTCCGCTGCGCATAGTTTTTTTATCTTTTGAACACCGTTGCTTTTGCTGGCCGCCTCGCTAAACAATTCCAAATAATAGACATCTGAGTAATTATCTTTGTAAAAAGCAGCACGCAACCCAGGGATTTTTTCCATTGCCTCGTATAAGGGCTGCAAGACCTCCCTACTGTCTTGCAGCGTAAAATAAATAATTTGATCCGTTGGATGTATTTGCAGCGCGTCAACCTGCTCAAACCGCTTATATGCCTTTCCCTTGCGGCTTTCAAAAAATGCCTGTTCGTGAGGATTTGCCAGCCGTACAAATTCTACGCAGACCTCGTTATGATCGAGCGTATACAGGAAAGGCGGGCGGGCGCATGCTTCCAGCACCTGTAACGCCTGCTTGGCAGCCTCATACGAAATGGGAGCGCAATCGACGTATTCTTTTTTGGCAAAATCATAGATCAAAGCGCCATTGAGCAAAACCCCCGGCGCAGAAAGCCGAAGAGGGGACAGCAGTTCCACCGCAGTAGCGGCGCTGCGTGCTGTTGCCACTGAAAAAAGCATGCCTTGGTCCAGCAGGCGGTTGATAATCTCCACCGTACGCGGGGACAATTCCTTTTGCGGAGTCAGAAGGGTTCCATCCAAATCGCTAATATATAGGGTTTTCTGCATCGTCTTCTCCTCCATTTTTTATAAATCGCATAAACATCCGTAATCACGCCGGTCTGATACAATGTAAATTCCACAATCTGCATTACGGGTTGCCCCTGTACATTTAGGGCAACGCAGGGTTAATGCGCCCTTTTCGCAAAATTCCCAACAATACGCTGTACGGTTACAGCAATAGCCGTTTTCTAAAAACCAACGGCAGGCCGAGGGATTGGTACAATGTTTGATACCTTCTCCGGCTGAGTACTGTTCGCCGACCATACCGGCTGCTTGGTAATCGCCATTGGAGATCAGGACATGTGCTTTGGCAATATTGCCGAACACATGCGACCAACTCCCCGCCGTCCCGTGGTGCGGCGCCTTAAAAATATAATAGCCGTCGTAAAGGTCGCCCGCAATCCGATCAAAAGTTTCGGGGGTCGCGTCCCCCGTCATCAGGATGTCATCATAGGATGCCGCTTGAACGCGCCGATTGTGAAAAACAATGCTGGCGGCGTTTTGTGCGTCGCTGTATTCGCTGCGAACCGCAGGGCGGCTAAGGATTTCTATAATATCCTGCGCCGCGGGCAGCAAGCGCAAAGAATCGGAAAGCTCGTCGATCTGTTTTAGGATGCCTTTCAGACGGTTAATGGAGTTCTGGATAGTATGTAAGGATTCCCTCCCCTGAGGGCGGCAAATATCGCAACAGTGTATATATTCATCGCAAAATTGTTCCTTTAGCTGCAAAAAGCGGACAGCGCTTTCCCCAATAAACGGCGAAGAAAGGCATACGTCCAATTCCTCCACCATATCTGTAAACAAAGGCGAAAAGGGGTATTCGTCCAGCTTAGGCCAAAGAACCTCATATTCCACCTCTTCAAAACAGAACCGGGATTCCCTGCCCAATGTATAGGCCGCCTCTGTGCCGGCGGTTTCCGATATCTGTTCAAAAATCCGTAGGGCGCCGATACTCATCCGGCCAAATTCGGACTGCGCCCCTAAAAAAGCATATACATATAAGGCGAACTCAATCAGCAACGCCCGCCCTCTTGGGTCTACCGGTGTTGCCGGCAAATAGATCCGATCAAAATAAAAAGGCTTGTTTTTAAGGATCCTTTTCAAGCCGCAAAAATGGTCCCGATGAAAATGCGTGAGCAAAAACGCCCGGCTCCTGGCCAGGCTGTAGCGAGGTATCAGGACATGTTCGACATAATCGCTTACTTCCCTGCCGTTTTCTCGTATTTTGATATTCATAGAGCCGCAATCCACCATAAGGATATTCCCCTGAGCGCTCCCCAGTACTATGCATTCCCCAAATTCCACATTGTGCATTTCCAGCCAATTCATAAACCCGTTTCCCTCCTAAAATATTAGAAAAAGGTGTAACAGCACGTTCAAAGCATGCCGCTTTGCCAGCTGTTACACCCTCGTCAATCTTTAGCCGCCGTTCTCTTCTGCATCCGATGGAAGATAAAAATAGGTTATATTACCGGTAAATTGGAGGCACTTCGCCCCTGTATGCCTTGGCGATACAAACATTCCCCGAAGCGTGCTGCCGTCCATCCGGTAAATTACACCCTTGCCGCGCGGTTCCCCTTCTTCAAAGCAGCCGGTATATCGGTGATCGTTGTGCAGAATAGTCCCTTTTCCATCCGGCTTTCCGTCCTTTAACTGGCCGGAGTACAATCCACAGCCCATTTTTTGTTCCACAGCGCAGGCCGGCCCTTGCCGATAACCCTCATATTCGGTATTGGACAGGCGGTCGCACGGAACCAAGGGCGGCATGCGCCTGCGGGTTACCTGCATACTGTGGGTTAATAAGCCATCGGTGAAAATACCCTCTTCCTTTTTTTCTCCATATGGGGAAAGGGTGCAGCCCAGGCCTGCCGGTTTCCCGGCTTTTACGCTCCCTTCGTATTCCAAACAACCTTCCGCATTAAATTGGCGCGCATAAATAAGGCTTCCATCCTCATAAATGCCTTCCACCCTGACAACCCCGTCTACGATGGTGTTTACCCGGCCTTCCAGCTTTCCCGCACGAAAACTGCCCGCATAACGCGGCTTACCGTTTTGATACAATAAGCCGGCCCCCTCATAGCGGTTGTCCTTCCAGCCGCCGGAATATTCGGGGCGGCCCTGGACATAGCTGGTCCCGAACCCATGGCGCATATTGTCTTGAAATTCTCCTGAATAAACATAGCTGCCGTCTTGATATTCATACCCTTTGCCGTGGTAGCGCCCCTCCCGGAAGCTTCCTTCATATCGCTTTTCGCCGCCGGAATAGCTGCATCCTTCGCCGTGGTATTTCCAGTCTTTCCATTCTCCACAATATACAAGCTCCCCTTGGGCTGTATAACCGTCCAAAAAGCCGCTGGGCTCGCCATCGGCAAATTTTCCCACACAGCGCCCGCCGTCCGATAAGAATTTGCAGCCCAAACCATGGTAACGGCTGTTTTCCCAACTGCCTTCGTACACTTTTCGGCCATTTGCATCGCACTCTTCGGCCTGGCCGCAAACCTCCCCGTTTATGAAATCCCCCGAAACCGTATGGCCGTCTTCTCGATAAAGGATGCCCTTTCCATAATATAGGTCTTCCTGCCAATCGCCGCTGTATCGTATCGATCCGTCCGCACGGTATTCGACGCCTTTTCCGCAGCGGCGGCCATCCCGCCAATTTCCGGAATAAAGCAGGTTACCGTCCGGGTCGAACTGCGTCCCCTTTCCATTGAGCCTGTTTTCAAGCCAAAAACCTACCAGGATGCTCCCATCATCCGCATAACCTACGCCGGTTCCGTGCCGTTTGCCCTCCAGCCATTGGCCCGAATACAAAAGGGTTCCGTTGTAGTCGAATAAGGCGCTTTTCCCTACCGGAACGTTCTCTTGCCAGCGGCCCACTTGAATCGTGCGCTCGCCCGGCCGGAAGGATACCCCCATTCCGTGCCTGCGGTTTTCCTTCCATTCCCCCGCATAACAAAGCCGTCCGGTCTTATAATAATAGGTTCCAAAGCCGTCCCGTTTATCGTCGGCATAGCCGCCTTCATAGGCCGTTTTTCCGTCCTGCATTACGGTATGTCCATACCCTTCCCGTTTTCCGTTGGACAATCCGCCAAAGTAATAGTAATTTTCCGTTGGGGATACGCAGATTTTCCTTTTTTCCAGTCCCGTATAGGGGCATCCGATGGAAACGCCGCTGCATTCGCCCTGCAAAAAGTATGGGATATCGCGGTCGTCATCTCCCAACACTGCTTGCTCGTAATCTGTGTGCGCGCCCATATCATCCTGTGCCGGTACAGGGCGGCGCTCAGAAGGCGGCGGTGCTGCATCCATTTCAGGACGGGCGTATTTATTCTTGCTGATTGGCTGAATAATCACGTTATAGCGTCCCAGCCTCTGACGCTCATCGTGTGAAAGCCCCAGACTTTCAAGCGCTTCCGCCGCGTCTGTCGGCTCCCCTAAAGACTCAATCGCAGAATAGGTATAGGCCGCCGGCTCTTCTGAAGCGGATTGCGCGCCTTTTTCTACCGCTTCCTTTTCCTCAATAGCCTCTGTTTCAGCGGGCTCTACGTTTACCTCCGTTTCTTCTGCACCGGATTCGGCGCCTTCTTCTATAGGAGGTTCCTCTTCCGTACGGCCTTGCGGCTCCACTTCAGGCGGGATCCGGTCTTCTTCGACCAGATATTTCTCAGCGTCCACCGTACCGGACCATTGGTAACTGCCGGATTGGTCATAGCGGCGCAGGGAGGTTTGGGCTTCTTGCTGAATACGTTTGAGTTCCGCCAAGTTGGTTTCCATTTCTGCAGCCCGGCGTTCGTTATTCGGCGCCATCCCCTCCTGTTCTGTGTTGGCAACCGCTTCGGCCTTACTGTGTTCTTCTTGTCCGCTATGCAGCGTCACCTGAAACCCTTCCGCCCGGTCAGCCTCCTCGTCCGGCACGTCCGGGCGCTCCACCGTAAACAGTGGGGGCGCCTGATTCCCCGAACGAATGGCCTCCAGCACCGTACGGCGGCGCTGGGATTCCTCTCTCCGGCAATAATAAAAATCCCCTCGGCTGGTATGTGCTGCCACCTCAGGCACACCGGCCGCCCCGTTGAGCAAAGATAGTTCGCCGGCATCCTTGGGGATCTCGCAGGGGTATAATTGAAAACATTTTTCTTCTTTGCCTTCCCCAAAATATTCGTGCATCAAAAGGATATTGTCATCAGCACCCAGCGAGAGCACCGCAGCGGGGATTTTCTTTCGTTCAGATGAATAATATTCTGTTTTATACCAATGGTGCTCAGGGTCAAAATAAGCCCTTTTTACCAACTGCTTTCCTGCGTCCTGTGTCAATACCAGATATCCGCCTTCTCCCGTTGCAATCGCTTTTTCCGCCAATTTGCCATCAGCCATCTTTTTCCATTTAAGTGGCGCGCCGTTTTCCAATACATAGGAATAGCGGTAAAATTTTCCGTCGCATTCCCGTGTAATCTTATTTTTTTGCCGAAGGCCTTTTTCAAAATACGCCCGTCGCAATTCCCCCAGTACATCCTGTGCGGGAGAATCTATATCGTAACGGGAAAAATAGATCCCATAGTATTGTGTTTGCGTATCCACATTCATTGGCATGCCGAGGTCCCTCCGAATCCTATTTCTACGTCAACGCGTCATTGTCGTGATATTGTTCCTGAAAAAAATAGTCTATATTTTATGATATAGGAAACCCGGCCGCTTTTCAAGGATTTTTGATAAATATGCTGGAAACTTTCCGCAGGAAGTCACTCTTTTTTTCCCTTTGTATGATTTTTGCGCCAAAAAAGCAAAACAATTGCCACGCCGATGCACAGCGCAGCAGCCGTTCCCAAAAAGAAGGCCCTTTGGTTCCCTTGGTGGAGCGGAAGCTGCAGCGATTCCTGTCCCTCTCCCCATTGAGAAGCGCCCTGTGTAGTATCTCCTTCGGTTTTGTGGACGGAAACCCCAGGCGAACCGCCTTTGCTCCCCTTGGTTACGGAGCTTGCCTTCCCGCCTGTTAACCTGGAAGCCGTTTTCGCCGAGGAGGTTTTTCCTTTCGAGGAGGATACGCTTGAGGCCGCCGATTTTTCACCCCGTTTTACTGAAATCCGGTAAATTTGTTTCTGGCTCTTGTCCGGCGAAGTAACCGTTACCGTAAATGGGGTGATGCTGCCCATAGCGCCCAGGGTTTTACGGTTCACTTTTACCGTCGCGCCTTCCCGCAACGGCTGCGCATAGAACAACACACTGGTTACGTTTGAGGGGACCTCCAGCGTATAGGAAAATTGTTCGGGGGCAAAGTCCGGTTCCAAGGTTCCGGTGTCCGGCTGTAAAGCGCGCAGCATGGCATCCTGCGGCTTGTCTGGTTGCGGTGGGGATACCACCTGGAATTCAGCCGAAGGCTGGCTTTCCAGCAAGTAGGGCTGCAGGTCGTAATCGCAGGCCCCGTCTATCTCGGCGGAAAGGGTTAACCTACCCTCCTGCACATCGGAAAGCACGGTGAATGTAACCTCAATAAGCGGCGTCTCCTCCCTGCCTACGGCAATCCCTTCCCGGCCCGTAAGAAAAACTATAATAATGCTTCCACCCTGCACATTTGTTTGCAGCTCTCCGCTGGAAAGCCCGCCCTTAGCGGTCACTTTCCGAAACTGTAGCTGGGTTTCGTCATAAAGCATCCGGACCCGGCAAGCGGAAAGGTTCCCCGCCTGAGGCGTTGTGCAGGATAATAAAAACGAAACCTCTTCCCCGGGTGCCGCCGTCTCCTCTTGCGCCCGCAGTACGAATGAGCCCGCCTGGGCAGCCGTTGCTTTTGGCGGGAATAGGAACAGGACAAAGAGTGTTAACAGTAAAATTCCATATCTTTTCATAAAACGCCTCCCTCTTGCAGGGCAGTCTATGCTATAATAGCAATAACACACGCGCCTAAATCCGGCATCGCTCTTAAGGCAAACCGGCCAATTTGTGGATTATAAAATATTGAACGGAGGTTATAACATGCTGGAACATCGACTTGCTGAAACCGTAGACCCTTCCCAAATCAACCATTTTTTTACCACTCTTTTCGATTGGTTCAAAGGGTTTGCGCCCCGCTTGATCGGTGCGTTGTTGGTACTGGTCATCGGATGGTGGTTGAGCAGCCTGCTCACCAAGATGGTAATACGCGCCATGCACCGCGGTAAAATGGATGAGGGCGTCGTTTCGTTTACATCTTCTGTCAGCAGGATTATCCTGCGGATCATTGTACTGATATCGACCGCGGCCCAGTTGGGCCTAGACACCACCACAAGTCGGAGGCCAAGCGGTCTTAGGAAGACAATACAGCTTTGCAACTCCTTG
>CAMMKL010000051.1 GCA_946497265.1 uncultured Clostridia bacterium
CCGGCAAGCGCACCAAAGCGCAGCATAGGGAACGCAACTCCCGGCCGTTGGCCGTACCGTATACGATCCGGGTCATCAGGCGTTCCAGATCGTAAATCCCGGTCATCTGCTCCAAAAGGGAGCCGCGCAGCATTACGTCTTCGCAAAGCTCCTCCACCGCGTTCTGCCGGCGGGAAATTTGCGCGCAGCTTAACAGCGGCTGTTCAATCCAGGTGCGGATCAGGCGCTTTCCCATGGCGGTTTTGGTATGGTCCAACACCCACAAAAGGGAACCGCGCTTTTCCTTGGAACGCATGGTTTCCAAAAGCTCCAGGTTGCGCCGGGTGTTGAGGTCGAGCTGCATAAACTGGGCTTCGCTGTACAGCTCAATCCGGTTGATGCGCTCCAACCCCGTGCGCTGGGTTTCCTTCAGATAACCGAACAGCGCCCCCAGGCAGCAGACGATTTTTTCGCGGCCGTCCAGGTGCAGCTCTTCGAGCGTTTCTCTATGAAAATGCTCCAGCACTATGGAAGCGCAATGTTCTAATTTATATTGCTCATCCATCAGCATTTCCACACTGGCGGAGAGTTTATTGCGAATAAAATCGGGCAGCTCTTTGATGTTTACTGCTTCACCGCCAATCAGGATTTCACGCGGCGAAAAGCGCCCCAATTCATTCTGCAGTTTTTGCCACAAGTCGCCTTCCAATTGGGTCGCGAAAAGTTCACCGGTAGAGATATCGCAAAAGCACAGGCCGCAAACCTTCCCCTCGACAAACAAGGAACAGATAAAATTGTTGCGGGTTTCATCGAGCATGCTGCTCTCCATCACGGTACCGGGCGTAATTACGCGGACGATATCCCTTTTTACCAATCCTTTGGCCGTAGAGGGATCTTCCATCTGTTCGCAGATGGCCACCTTGTAGCCCTTGGCAACCAGACGGGCGATATACGCTTCGCTGCTGTGATAAGGAACCCCGCACATAGGGGCGCGCTCGTCCTGCCCGCAATCCCGCCCGGTGAGCGTAAGCTCCAGCTCTTTGCTGGCAAGTTTTGCGTCGTCAAAGAACATTTCATAGAAATCCCCCAGACGAAAGAACAGGATGGTATCCGGGTATTCCTCTTTGATTTTAAAATATTGCTGCATCATGGGTGAAATCGCCATCGATATTCATAACCCCTTCCATGTATAAAAGACGGCAAAATGACAAAGATATGGGCCGGCGCCGCCAACCCATATCCTCCTAACCATTTCACCGGGCAGCGCCTAACTTCGTGTGGAAGCGCCGCCTTCTCATTCATTTTTTAGTGGCAGCCGCCGCAGCTTCCGCAGTTTCCACCGCAGGATTCTTCTACATAATCGGTGGTATTGGGATCTTCTCCTTCCGCAGAATTCATAATAATGGTATTGATGCGGCGCAGCATGGCGTCCATATCCTGCTTAGCGGCGTTAAATGCCCGCATATTTTCATTGCTTAGAACCTTAGTATAGAGTTCACGCAGCTCCAGATTCATCTTTTGAAGCTTATCCTCATCGCGGTTCGGTTTCTGGGTTTCGTTGTTGATGGCCATCCGCTTGAGGTTAAACTCCCCGATTAACTGCTGAAGCTCTTTGTCTTCATCGCAGTTGCGTTCAATCCGTTTGGCATTCAGGTAACGCTCGTCCTTTTGAATTTCACGGCCAATCTCTCTGGCCAGTTCGATCATATCCATGTTGTAATCCTCCAAGTTATATTGATTGAGTTTTATATAAAGAAGCGTTTGGACGCGGGTTTATGCGCCTGTTTCCGCCCTCATATACAATAATACAATTATTCGAATACAGTAATGTCGTATCTGCGCAAAAGGCTATTGAGACCCTGCTGGATTTCTTCCCTGGAAAAGTTGCCTTTCGCCAACTCTTCTTCGCTGAACTGATTCAGCGTATGATAAAAATCCAAAGCCAACTGCAGGCAATTGGGATCGTGTACGTTAAGGTTCTCCCAAAGCAGGTCTTCCGCATCGCAGAAGCGCCGTTTTAATAAGAGGGTTTTCAGGCGATGAAAAAGGTCGTCTGCACATCCGGGGGCCGAAGCCATCGGCAGGGTCATATCAACGCACTTTTTATGAAAAAGAACCCCGGCTACAAAGGATGTCATCATGGAAACCTGGCGCATCACCCAGTCCTGTTCGTAATACACGACGCATTCCCCCGTCTTCCCGCTACCGTTGTCCGTTAAGCATCCACAAACGCACCTTTCAAAATCCAGTTGCGAGCCTCCGTCACCTTTACCTGCGCAAAGCTTCCGATACGCTCCAAGGTTCCCGGCGTCTCCACCACGATATTCCCTTCGGTACGGCAGCACAGTACGCCGTTTTGATTTGCTTGCCCTTCCACCAGCACCTTGAGAGTATCCCCCACCATCGCAGCGCAGCGCCGGGCCGCAATCTCCTCTTGTACTTTTAACAATTCGGAAAACCACGCGGATTTTTCTGCCGCAGGGACGGGATCTTCCATCTTCGCGGCCGGGGTGCCTTCGCGCGGGGAAAAGATAAAGGTATATAGGGAAGTAAAGCCTACTTCTCGGATGAGGGAAAGCGTTTCCTGGAATTCCTCATAGGTTTCGCCTGGAAAGCCAACGATCACATCGCTTGTCAAAGAAAGATCCGGCATCCTTTTTTTGGCATATTCAATCATTTTAAGATAACTTTCGCGCGTATAACCACGGTTCATCGCTTTGAGCACCCGGTTGCTTCCCGACTGAAAGGGCAGGTGCAGATGCTTGCAGACGTGCTCGTTTTCCGCCATTACGTCGATCATTTCCCGCGTAGCGTCTTTGGGGTGGGATGTCATAAACCGCAGCCAATAATCGCCGGAAAGCTTGCAAATCTCCTGCAAAAGAGCCGGAAAACGCATGGGGCTTTCTAACGTTTTCCCATAGGAATTTACATTCTGCCCCAAAAGGGTAATATCCTTGTAGCCCGCGGCAACCAGTTGCCCCGCTTCGGCCAGGATATTTTCCGGCTTGCGGCTGCGCTCCCGCCCGCGCACATAGGGAACCACACAATAGGAACAGAAATTGTCGCAGCCGTACATGATGGGCAGCCATGCCTTAAAATCCCCATCCCTACGGACAGGAATGCCTTCCACTACCTTTTTATCGTCTACGCCGCGTTCAAAAACGCGCTTGCCTACGCTCAACGCCTCATACATCAGCTTGGGGAAGTGATGCAGTGAATGGGTTCCGAAGACCAGCCCTACAAAAGGAAAACTTTTATAGATGCGATTGGCGACATGTTCCTGTTCCATCATGCAACCACACAAGGCAATCAGGACGGAAGGATGGCGGCGCTTGACATTTTTAAGCGCCCCCACATTGCCGAATACCCGGTCTTCCGCATGTTCGCGAACCGCACAGGTATTAAATAGGATAAAATCCGCTTCTTCCGGATCCTCGGTAAAACCGTAGCCCATCTGCTCCAGCATACCCTTAATTTTTTCTCCATCCGAAACGTTCTGTTGGCATCCATAGGTGCGTACCAAAGCGAGCGGCTGCGCGCCGCGGGCGCGTACCTCCATGATGGAACGCACCCATTCTATATAGTGGAGCTGATCTTCCAGCCCGTTGTCCACAAATTCAAACTGTGCCAAACAATATCCTCCTATTGTACCATTCCCTAATTTTATTTTCTTGAAACACTGTGTACCTGTATTCGCGTTATTATACCATGTTCCGCCTTTTTCTTCAAGTTTTCTTTCATATATTCCGTATGACACCATTTTTAATGTTTGAATTAAGGAAGTACCTATATGAAAAAAATGAAAAACGCTGCAAATCAGCAAAAAGCGGCTTGCAGCGTTAAGCTTGGCACCCCCGGCGAGAATCGAACTCACAACTAACCCTTAGGAGGGGTTTGTTATATCCATTTAACTACGGAGGCATTTATAAATAATATTCTATTATGAGGGAACCGGCAGGACTTGATCCGCTCGGTGTTGAGAAGAGGGGCGCTCTATCCACCTGAACGATAAAGGCAATTAAGATCAATTAAATTTTAATTGTTGTCCAAACAAATGTCAATGGACTTTTCTATTTTTCCTCAATAAGAGGCAAAGTCGCCTGCCGTAAATTGGCTACCCAAAACTTCCATATCCTCTAAAACATAATCCATCAGAATAAACCTTTATTGGCACTCGCTAGGTTGTAGGCTTTCCCTTAACAAATTGCCTTAGGCACATAAAATCCCGAATCAATGCAGTATTGACCCATTTATTACAAAAAGCAAGAGATAACTTTGTTATTTTAACTCACATAACTGGATTTGTCAACAGAAAAACGCAATCGGACAAGATCCTCCGGCACGCCGCTCATAGTAGCAACATGTTCAACCGTCATCACATCGAAAGGTCCCTGCTCCTGAAGGCATTCTTCCTGTAACAATAAACAGGCAGCAAAATAATCGGCTTCCCGCTCATAGCGCGGAAGGCAAAGATTTGTATTTTCTTCAATTTCCAAAGCATTCATGTTGCCGTGCAATAGATAATGCCCTAATTCATGCGCGCACACTACCCTGCTTTCTTGCATCGTTAAATCCTGGTTTAAAACAATCACATGGTTCTGTAGAAGCCTAATGCAAAACCCCTTTACTTTTAGCGGAAGCTCCGTGTATACAACCTGTACCCCGAGCAAATCACAAAGCTCAAACGGAGAGTTTGTGCCGTATTTTTGGGTAATCGCTTGAGTGATTTTTTTGATTCGGTCCATTTCTTCCACCTGATCCCAGTACTTTTTCCTTTCTTATCTTTTTTTATTCGCTACCGCTACCGCAGCCGCCACCCGGATAGCCGCCGCTATTTTTTCCCGATCCTCAGTACTCATTGGCCTGCCGTTAAACATAAGGCCCTGCTGATTCTCCAGCATATGGGTAAAATCCTGTATTACCTCGTCAACCTCCCGCTCCGGTGGGGAAATCCCCAAAAGGTAATCCGTACTGGTTTGCAATAATTCGCAAATTTTAGCCAGCGTTGCATTGTCCGGTTCCCGCCTTGCCTGTTCATACATACCGACTGTAGAGGCGGAAATCCCCAGCTTTTGAGCAAATTGAGCCTGAGTAAAGCCACGCTCAACACGCAACGCTTTTAATCGTCCTGCAAATAGCTGATCTCCCATTTTGTTCACCTCTTTTGTATTATAACACACATATTGTGTAATAGCAAGTCGCATTTTAATAAAACAAATGTTCGAATTTTAATTGACATATCTTCTCATTCCTGCTAAAATAGAATTAATCTCTCTAAATAGAATTAGAGGGATTTGTTCCACTAAACAACAAAATTGCTTAGTGGATTTTTATTAGTTTTAATCTACACAATACGTGTATATAAGGAGGTTATATTATGATGGATTATGAACAGTGGAGCGAGCAGTATCTAACACAGGCGGAGGCGCTCCGTTGTAAATTAAAGGCACTTCGAAAATCCATAGCTTACTTAAAGGGAGGCGAGCAAGACGCCGCTTATTACCGCCTGCATATGCTTTATGAAATGTATCTGGAACTGCGCCACACCGGGCTATATTTACAACAACGGGGGAAGCATGCCAAATGAAGCATTCTTTTTGGACACTGGACGTCTTTGCAGAAAACAAAGCCGGGATGGCAAATTGGCTTAAAACAGACGCCCCTGATCCCCGGCGCCGGCATCTGTTGGCCTTAATAAAGCAAGCATTGCCGCGGGAGCTTACCCCTAGGCAGAAACAATGTGTACAACTGTATTATTACGACAATAAAAACATTTATGAAATTGCTAAATTGCTTAACATCTATCCTTCCACGGTTTGCCGCCACTTAAAAAAAGCCCGCGCCCGGCTTTTTGCCGTTTTGCAATACTACTTTGATCCTCTGTCAAAACAAAATAGCGGGCAATCCTGAAGAAACGTCCTCTCTATTCGTTTATTTGATGAAAAGTTGATCTTTTCATTTTAATATTAGTTTCAGTCGTGAACATACGAAAGACCAAACGAAAAGGAGAAGCCGCCATGGATCGACCGGATATAGAAAGGCAAGCGAGTAACGAGGAAAATGCAAAAGTTCGTAAACGTCGCAAAATCACCAGCCTTTGCTCCCTGGGCATACTCTTATTCTTTTTCGCTGCCATTGCCTTATGGGTCGGAAAACCCTTAATGGCAAGCATCGGCAAACCAGAGCAATTCCGCATCTGGACGGAACAACAGGGTATACTAGGCCCTTTAACGCTCGTAGGCGCCATGTGCTTACAGGTGGTAATCGGCATAATCCCCGGAGAGCCGATCGAAATCGGAGCAGGTTACGTCTTCGGTCCTTGGTGGGGCCTTTTGCTATGCCTGATAGGGGCGGCAATCGGTTCCATATTGATATTGCTGTTTACCAAACGCTTTGGGATCAAAATGGTGGAAGCCTTTGTATCCAGAGAAAAAATCAATTCCTTGAAATTTATACGTAGCCACAAACGCTTAAACCTCTTGATTTTCCTTCTATTTTTCATCCCTGGATCTCCAAAGGACATGCTGACGTATCTGGTTGGGCTGACTCCGATGAAAATCACCACGTTTCTTTTCATTTCTTCGGTCGCCCGAATCCCTTCCATCATTTCTTCTACCTTGGGAGGAAATGCGTTAGGGACGCAGGATTATAAAACCGCTTTCGTTATTTTCGCGATTACCGCCTTAGTAAGTCTAATCGGCATCCTAATATATCGGAAAATAACGCGAAAAGAGGACGAAAAAGAACGCACACTTGCAGAAGTGCTCTCAAAAGAAAAATAAAGGGTCAAAAACGCCCCGCAGATGAGTTATCTCTTATCTGCGGGGCAATCTTTTTCTATGTTTTAGGAGAGGGAGTTTTGTTCGGGCTTTTCCTCATCATTGTTTTCATCAACGATGGTAATATTTTGTAGGGTAGCCCTTAAATCCGAGCGGATGCTCTGAATGTATCTTCGCCGCAATTCTTGCTGTTCTTCCCTCTCCTCATCGGTCAATCCCTCTGCCTTGGATTTTCTTGCCAACTCGTTGATACGGGTAATTTCTTCCTTTGTCATGCAAGTAGGTTACTCCTTTTCCAAAAAGTGTTTCATAAGGTTATGCCCTTGCGCACAGTAGATGCCTGTCGTTTTGGCAGAAGCTTCGCTAAAAGACAACACGCCGCTTTCCTGTTCTGCGTTGGACCGATAAATCAAATATGGAACCGGGTCTGAGGCGTGCGTACGGGTTGAAATTGGGGTAGGATGATCCGGAAGCACCATTATGCTGTAATCGCCAAGCTTCGCCATCCCCTCCCGCAACGGCTTTAAAACAAAGCGGTCGATCAGTCCGATGCTTTGGATCTTTTTGATAAGCTCGTTGCGGTGGCCGCATTCGTCGGGCGCTTCCAAATGCAAGTATACAAAATCCTGACCTTCGGCCAATTCCCGCAAAGCCGCTTCCGTTTTTCCTGCAAAGTTCGTGTCTATGTAGCCGGTTGCCCCTTCTACATCACAGGAATGCATTTTTGCGCACAGTCCGATCCCCTTTATTAGGTCAACAGCCGAAATCACGCTGCCCTTTACACCAAATTTCTCATAAAAGCTGTCCAAACGCGGGCGCATTCCTTCCCCCCAAAGCCAAATGGAATTCGCAGGCCGTTTCCCACGCTGTATACGCGCTAAGTTGACCGGATGCTCTTTTAAAATCTCATAACTTTCTTTCATCATAGCAAGCAGCGGTTTTGCGCCGTCCCCTTCCGGCAGGTGGCCGGCTACCGGGCGGCCGGTGATGTCATGAGGCGGGGTTAATTTACCGGGTCTGGGATCGCCGTGCTTCCATACCAGGCAATGGCGGTAGCTAACGCCCGGATAAAAAGAAAACCGTTCGCTGCCCAGCTTTTCCTGGACCGCCTGAATCAGCTCGTGAGCCTCCGCGGTCGAAATATCGTCCGCACAGTAATCGACCATGGTTTTTTCTTCATAGCCGGCTTCTTCGGAAAGGGTTACCAGATTACAGCGCAGGGTCACGTCGTCATCCGCCAAATCGATTCCGATACTGGCAGCCTCCAAGGGAGAACGGCCTGTATAATAGGCGGCGGGGTCGTACCCCATCACGGATAGGTTGGCCACATCGCTTCCGGGGGCCAATTGATCAGGGACCGTTTTCACAAGCCCAACTTCAGCATAACGGGCCAAGGCATCCATAGTAGGTTTTACCGCCGCCTGCATCGGCGTTGCGCCATGCAGACTATCTATTGGATAATCCGCCATACCATCACATAATACAACCGCATATTTCATGTAGTCCACTCCTTATTTTCACATAATGTTATTATATCGCCTATCCGAAAATTTCGCAATCATGAAATCCTGCAAAACGTTTGCACAATCCCAGCCAGCTTAAAAACCCGTGTGGATAAAAAGGGGTGCTTTCCATCAATTACCAATGATATGCCGTTGTCCCAACAAATAGAACGACCCAAACCTTCTTTTCGCTCCACAATCCCTGAAAAGGCGACTCTTTTTTTAAGTCTATCACACAATATCTTGTGTGATAGATCCTTTACTAAGCTTTTCATTGTTGAATATCTTGTGGAAAAGGTGGAAAGCCTCTTAAAACGGTTTCCCTGGAGCCTCTCCAAAATCAAGCACCGCGCTGCACAGCTTGCGGATTTCATCCTCTTCCTGCCGGGAGGCGGTATCCCGCACGCCAACTACCGGAAATCCGGCCGCCCTGGCCGTACGGATGCAATAAAGGCTGTCTTCGAATACCAACACATCCTGCGGTTTTGCGCCAAACCGACGGGCGCATTCCAGATAGATATCCGGTTCGTCTTTCCCTTTGCCAATACCGCCGCAAGTCAGCAAAAAAGAGAAGCGGTCCAAAAGACCTACCCGTTTTAAGGCGGTACGGGCGCATCCCTCTTCGGTGGCCGTCGCTACACACAAACGAGTTCCCGCGCGGTGCAGTTTTTCTACAAAAGCTTTTGCTTTCGGTTTCAGCGCCGCTTCATTTTGGTACCACTCTGCTGGAATACGGTGAATACCCTGCACAATTTCCACAGCCGGCAGACGTACTCCCAACGAACGGAAGTAGTCCGCCGCCTGTTCCACGCTCATATTCCTGACCCTTTGGTTGACGTCGGCGGGTGCTGCCACCCCATGCCGCAGCAAAAAAAGCTTCGCTACATTTTCCCACATCCACATGCTATCTAATAGCGTGCCGTCCATATCAAATATCGCAAATTTGGGTATCATAGCCTTTCCCCCTTCTTCTATCAACGCCATCCGCATCCGATTTCAAAACCTATTCCCATTTCCCTGTTGCAGCTTCTCATGGTTTCCAAAACGGCCTACAGCAAATGGGTTTCGACAGCCCTGGCTTTCCGGCGTTTTGTCATCTATTATAACATCGAATTTTTGTTCAGTCAAAGCTATGCGATATAGGCATTTTCAAGCAAAATATTAATTACAGGAAGCCTCTTCCATAAAACAATCCTTGTTTAATTATAAATTTATGTATATAATAGAAAGAAAGGCCATCGAAATAGGAGGTATCACATCATGTTGGAGCAAGCCGACCAAAGGAAAACGCTCTCGAAGGAAGAATATAAAACGAAAGCCCCTGGACTAAAAGAACAGATGGGTATCCTGCAGCAAACCATCAAAAAAAGCCGGTTGCCGGTGATTGTCCTGTTCGAGGGCTGGGGAGCCGCCGGAAAAGGGAGCATGATCTCTCATCTGATCCTGACGCTGGATCCGCGCGGCTTCAAGGTATATTCTATGGCTACGGCAAACGAGGCCGAACGGCGTAAGCCCCTAATGTGGCGGTATTGGGATACCATCCCGGAGGAAGGGAACCTTTCCATTTATGACCGTAGTTGGTATCAAGAGCTTTTCATCTCGGCGGTTGAAGAGGACCTCCCCCGCGAAGAGGTCGAGCAACGCATACACAATATCAATACCTTTGAGCGGCAACTAACCGACAACGGGTATTTGATTGTAAAATTTTTCCTCCATATTTCACAAAGTGAACAAAAAGAACGGCTGGATGCACTGGCTGCCAGCAAAGCAACTGCTTGGCGCGTGAGTGAGCACGACCTAAAGCGGAACCGGCAATACAACCGCTACTATAAATTCATCGACCAGATGCTGGCCCGCACCAATCCCGGATACGCACCTTGGCACATAGTGCCCAGCCACGACCGGCACACTGCCCAGGCCCACATACTGGAAACCCTGATTTCTTCGATTACCCTTTGTATCTCCGGCAATATGCCCAAGCCGCCGGCCTCGCCTGCTTTGACCGCCGTACAGGAAGACGGGCCCTACGCCCCCCGGCGCTTTCAACTGCTCGCCATGCCTCGCCTGAAGGATATTCCACTCAATCAAACCGTCACCGACGAGGAGTACGACGAACAGCTTCATAAGGCACAAAAAAAGCTAAGCAAACTGCACAGCCGCCTTTATCGGGAAAAGATACCGGTCGTTATGGCCTTTGAAGGCTGGGACGCCGCCGGAAAGGGCGGCACGATCCGCCGTGTAGCCGCCGCACTGGACCCTCGCGGTTACGAGGTGATCCCCATCGCCGCGCCTAGTAAGCCTGAGCTTGCTCACCACTATCTGTGGCGGTTTTGGAAGCATATCCCGAAAACCGGCCACATAGCTATTTTTGACCATACCTGGTACGGCCGTGTGATGGT
>CAMMKL010000052.1 GCA_946497265.1 uncultured Clostridia bacterium
ACCAAGGACAAAGGACGCCGCCAAGGGTCGAGATAAACGCTCCGCACCCTTGACGGCTTCCTCCGTCTTTACTGTGTGGTAGCCAAGCGGGCGCAAGCAGAAATCCGCTTGCGCCCGCTGCTATTATGGTGTTTGGATCTACGCATTTAGAGGACAGAAAAGCCCGATGTTACCGAGCCTTTCTGGCGTGGTTGGATAGCTGGAAGTATCTTACCGTTATTGCCATTGGGTATGCGGTTTGAAATGCGTAGAAAACCGACGCGCCATTTCATTACGAAATAACACGCCGGTTCATTTAGCAACCCTGTCTGTCAGCCGTTAAGTTAGTGTGATTTTGATACTTCCTTATCGGTGTTCTTCTAAGGAGAAAGCTCCTTTGTCCATAAAGGACATCCTGGAAATCCGTTTGCCGCACTTCATGTCAGTAAGAATCTATCTGAAATAAAGCGACTAAGGTTAATGGTTGCAAAGTTGGAAGTCGAAAATGAGAGATTAAAAAAAAGGATACTTCGGGTTGGCAACCACGGACGATGTTCACTTACTCTTGGATAGGTATGTATATTACTTCAATAACAGGCGGCCTGCGGCCGCCTTGGGCTATAAAAGCCCAGTTCAGTACAAGACCGAACTGGGCTTCTAATGCTATGGTGTTTTTGGCGTCTACTTTTTCTTGACAGATGCAGTTTCCCACCGTTATTCTTCCGGCGATTCGGTATTCATTTACCATTTTGCGGGGTGTCGCCCTGAAGAAAGCTAAAAATGCTTTCAATACAGATCATTTACGGAACGTTTACCGCTAACCTACGGGAGATTTCCTGTGCGTTGACGATATTTACCGATTCCGGTAGTATTCCTTTGGAACACACGGCCATCTTGTATTCCTTCTCTAAGGAATACAGCTTGCAGCATACCTGCTCGTTGCCATTTATTCTTAAAATACCGTTTGTGTCGCGATAAAAACGTATGGCATCCAAAGGCAGATGCAGCCCTCTTCCTGTAAATTTGCAATAGCTTTCCTTTAACACCCAACGTTCATAGAAGTAAGCCATACGATCCTGCGCATGGCGCCATTCCATGAGTTCATCCGCAGATAAAAACATTTTGGGCATCTGTTCTTTTATCGGCCGCATCTGTTCAATATCTACGCCAACCTCTTCGCTGCCGAAGGCGCAAACAACCCAACTGCCTGAATGGGAAATGTTGTAATATCCCCCTTCGATTCCAACAATGGAAGGTTTGCCAAAATCGCCGTAAACCTCATGTACCCGGCTGTAATCGGCCCCAAGTTCTTTTTTGATCTGATATGCCAGCAAAGCACGCCCCAAAACCGATTGCAACCGCGTTCTTTGTTGTTTCATACGAGAGATCGCTGCCTGTTTTTCAAAAGGTATGGTATGAAAAAAAGCGCGGGCAAATAAGACGATATCCTTTTCTTCCAAATGAATTGCCGTAATGTCGATCAGGAGCGCCTCCCTTTTAAATTTCTACTTATTTTTATCAAATACAGTAAGGAAGTTTAACGAGCCTATCGGATTTTCCGTGCCTTTTTCCAATAAGGCTACCAAAGCCCTGACGGTCGTTTCAATCTCTTCCTGGGTAGAAGGAAGGATGGTATTGTCCAATTTAACCGTTAAAACGATCAGGACGATCTCTGCGAGGGCGGCAGGATATTCAAAGCGAATTTGTCCCTTTTCAATCCCTTGCCGTATGATCTCTGACAGGGTGGGTTTTAAACCGCCAATCAAATGGTTCATAAACTTTTGATGGATATATGCCTGTTCCTGAGCACCCGTGGCAGAAGTGTTTTTTTGTTTTAAAAATTCCGAAGAAGAGTTCTGGCAAGCCTGGAAAATCATGGCCATACGGGTAAAAGGCGATACCTCTTTTTGATCGGCTAAGGTGGTGGCGGTTTTTAAAGGTTTTTCATAGGTCCTCTCAATAAGCGCCTCCAGGATAGAATCTTTTGATGGAAAATAATAATAGATACTGCCTTTTCCTATTCCTGCCGTCTGTGCAATTTCACTGATCGAAATGGATTTGATGTCTTTGCTTTTCAAAAGTTTTTGTAGGGCGTTTAGAATTTGGTCGTATTTTAAAGTGTCTGGCATAATGAGGCCGCCTTTCGGGAATTAGGATCAATACAATTCAATATAACATATAGAGCGCCATGAGGCAATTGGAAAACTAAACAGAATTTTAGTGGAACATCATGGAAGATTTTATTCTTTAAACGATTGACCAATGGTCGAAAAAGTGTTAATTTATCTAAGGACACTAATCGACCGTTGGTCGAAATTCTAGGAGGTAATTCTATAATGACGTATGCAGACATGTTCTCTAAAGTAAAATCCGAATTGATGGGTGCGGACGTACACAATATCCCCGAACATTTGGCTTACCAGTTCAATATCACCGGGGAGGCTGCGGGAATTTTTTATGTAGAGGTCAAAGAAGGGTCGTTGTATGTGGAACCGTACGAATATTTTGACAGGGATGTCATCTTTACGTGCAACGTAGAAACCTTGGAAAAAATTGCTAGCGGCTCTGTTGATCCGGTTGAGGCATTTACAAAGGGGCAATTGCAGGTGGAAGGCAGCTTTGAAAAGGCGCTGAAGCTGAAAGACATCCTGCTCACGTGCAAAAAAGAGGCTACAAACCCGAAAGGCGCCAAACAAGCAAACGTAAAAAGGCAACCTGAGCCGAAAAAGAAAAGAAAATAACGCCAATAAGTAAGCACTCAATAGGGAACAGCACTGTACACAGTGCAGAAACGGAGGCTGTATGGATTTTCTTGCAAAAGGAGCGGCTGTTCTTCTGGGTATGCTCGTTGCGGCGGAAGCGGTAGGAACAGCATATTTCTACCGACGCACTATGAAAAGGAACAAAGTAAAAACCGAGCGCACCATGAAGATGTCCGGAACGGACTGGGAACAGTATTTTCCGATGATAGAAAAACGGAAAACATATATGATGGCACAGCCGCATGAGGATGTATGGATCACATCAGACGACGGCCTTAAACTTCATGGGGTCTATTTCCCCGGTGAGAAGGGGAATCAAGCGGTGATCTGCTTCCACGGTTACACGAGCCAATGTATGAGCGATTTTATCGGCCTTTCCGATTACTATTTGAAGCATGGATACCGCATGCTTCTGGTGGATGAGCGAGCGCATGGCCAAAGCGAGGGCGAGTACATAGGGTTTGGGTGCAAGGATAGGTTCGACGCTTTGAGGTGGATTCAATGGCTGATAAAGGAAGCCGGCGAGGACTGCCGCATCCTGCTCCATGGGATCTCTATGGGCGGCGCCACCGTTTTGATGACAAGCGGGCTGAAGCTGCCGCCGCAGGTTAAGGGGATTATTTCCGACTGCGCGTTTACCTCCCCAAAAGAGGTTTTCACGCATGTGCCCAAAACCATGTACCACCTTCCGGCCTTTCCGATGCTGAACATTGCCGACCTGGTCAATCGAAGCAAGGCGGGTTATGGCCTTGACGAATGCAACGCGGCCAGAGAGGTGCAAAAGGCAAAAGTGCCCGTACTTCTGATCCATGGGGATAAAGACACCTTTGTCCCGTGTGAAATGTGCGGGCAAATTTACGAAAATTGCGCGTCGCCAAAACAAAAATTGATTGTTAAGGGCTCCGGGCACGCAGAAAGTTACTTTAAGGCAACCGACGCTTATGAAAAGGCTATGGATTCGTTTATAGGAGGAATCATCCAATGATGAAGACAAGAAAAGGGTATCCTGTGTATCCGCTGACGGCAGCGCAAAAATTCCATTTCTTTTACCAGCAGTATTGTCCTAAAAAACAGGTGCTGAATATCGGCACAAGCCTAACCATCGGCACGGAGCTGGATTGGAACGTGTTGAAGCAGTCTATTTATAAGGCATACGACCGTTGCGAGTCGATGCGGATCCGTTTTGTCAAGGATAAAGAAGGAAACTGCTATCAGTACGTTGTAGATAAGGAAGACCGCGATATCGAATTTGTCGATTTCTCCGACAAGACGATGGAAGAGGCCGAAGAGATCATGAAAGAATGGACGGCTGTCCCCTTTGTGCAGGAAGATTCCCCTATGAACCGGATTGTCATGATCCGCACGCCGGACGGCTTCAACGGCGTATACCTTCTGGTGGACCATTTGACCATGGACGCCCAGTCCTTGATCTGCTTTATGAAGGATATCATTGAGCTTTACTGCAACGCTATGTATGAAGGCGTTGCGTATCCAAAAGATATGTGCTCCTATATCGAACAGATAAAGCGCGACCTCGCCTATGAAGCGGGCTGCAAGGCAAAGGACCGGGACAGGGAATTCTTTGAAAAGCTAATATCGGAATCAGAGCCGATCTATAACGGTATTGAAGGGCCCGCCAGGTTGGTCAAGGCCAGACAAGAAACCGGCAACCCCAAGCTTCGTGCGGCGAACAACGTATCGGATTCTGTGGATTCTGCGTTGGACATTTTCCATCTGGAAGCCGAGCCGACGAAACGTTTGATGGATTTTTGCGAACAGTATCATGTTTCCCTGGTGTGCCTGCTGCTCATGGGGCTTCGTACTTATTTCCAAAAAATGAATGGAAACGAGGATGTTTCCATCAATACGGCCATTGCCAGACGCGCGACCTTAAAAGAAAAAAAGTCAGGCGGCACAAGGATTCATTCCTTTCCCTTCCGCACCATTTTCTCGGAAAATAAAAAGTTCATCGACGGCATTTATGAAATCCGCGACAAGCAGAATGAATACTTCCGTCATGCAAATTACGATCCGGTTGCCTATTTTGCCTATCGAAATAAAGTCTACCCTCAAGAAAACGCACGTACCTATGAGCCAATGGCGCTGACCTACCAGCCTTTGACGCTTCAGGAAAAGGGGCTAGATAAGCTGGGAGACATTCAATACAAAACAAAATGGTATCCAAACGGCGTTACCCCTCAGGCGATGTACCTGACGGTCATGCACCGCCCAGAAGACAACGGGCTGGATTTTAACTTTGAACACCAGGTAAAGGCGGTATCCAAAGAAGAGCTGGAGTACCTGTATTATTACCTGTGCAAGATCATGTTCAAAGGTACGGAAAATCCGGAACTGACGATCGGCGAGATTATTAAATTGGTATAAGGAGAAATCGTTATGTTTGAAAAGCTGGTAAAGATCATTTGCAATTATGTGGAAGTAGAGCCTGCGGATATTCATTCGGAATCGCGTTTTATGGAAGATCTTGGTTTTACTTCCTTTGATTTTATGAGCATGCTGGGAGAAATTGAGGATGAATTCGATATCGAAATTGAGCAGACCGAAGCGGTTAATATCCGTACAGTCGGCGAGGCCGTAGAATATCTGGAAAAACTGACTGCATAAGCAGAGAAAGGGATTACAGATGGTTTGCAGTATCATTCGTGACATCCTAATCCATACCGAACAGAAATACGGTCAAGAGGAAGCGGTCCGTTATAAAGTCGGTAAAAACGAGACGCAAGCAAAAACCTATACGCAGTTGCGCAAGGACAGCGAAAGCTTTTCGCGCGCATTGCAGGCATTGGGCGAATTGGGCGGGCACACCGCTATCATTGGCTCCACCTCCTATGCCTGGCTGACGGCGTATTTCGGCATTGTGAACAGCGGCGGCGTGGCAATCCCGCTCGACGCATCCCTTCCGAAGGAAGAACTGTGCGATCTGATTGATCGCGCGGACGTGACCGCTTTGGTTTTGGATAACACACGCAGCGATGTTGGAGAAATCGTCAAAGCACGTTGTCCCAAACTGAAACACTTGATTTCCATGCAAAAGGAGCAAAGCGACGAAAACGTGCTGTCTTTTTGGCAGCTCGTCCGCGAAAATGAAGGCGTGTTTGACTTCCGGCCGGATCCCGGCCAGCTTTGTACCATTATGTTTACTTCCGGAACAACCGGAAAAAGCAAGGGCGTTATGCTGACCCAAAGGAACATGGCGGAGAACGCTACCTGTTTGGATATGAAAATACCGGAACGCACGGTGCTTTTGTCGGTGTTACCGATTCATCACGCTTATTGCCTGAGTATGGATATTCTCAAAGGCGTTTCTTTGGGCGCCGTTATCTGCATCAATGATTCCCTTTTGCGCGTGGCAAAAAACATCAAGCTGTTTAAACCGGATATGATGCTAATGGTCCCCCTGATGATTGAAGTCATGGCGAAAAAGCTGGAAGAGGTATCGGGCCTTCCAGACAAATTGGTGAAGAATATGGTTTTCGGAAAACAGTTCCACACCATTTGCAGCGGCGGCGCGTACCTAAACCCGGCTTACATCGATTTGTTCGACCGTTACGGAATTACCATTCTGCAGGGTTATGGTATGACGGAATGTGCGCCGGTCATCAGTACCAGCCTGGCTGGAAACAGGAAAAAAGAATCCGTGGGGCGTTTACTTCCAAACTGTGAAGCAAAAGTGGTAGATGATGAGCTTTGGGTCAGGGGCAGCAGCGTAATGATGGGATATTACAAAATGCCGGAAGAAACCGCCCAGACCCTTGAGGACGGATGGCTGAAAACCGGTGATCTTGGCTATGTGGACGACGATGGATTTGTATTTCTTACTGGAAGAAAAAAGAATCTGATCATTACCAAAAACGGTGAAAATGTGTCTCCGGAGGAGCTGGAAAACAAACTCAGCACCTCGCGCCTGATCAAAGAAGTTTTAATTCGAGATCGTTCCGGCGTCATTGAAGCGGAAATTTTCCCGGATTACGAATACTTGAAAAAGAAAAAAATCCGCAATGTGCAAGAATCGCTTCAAGCTTTGATTGACGAATACAACAAAGAGGCGCCAATTCATAAAAGGATTTACAGCCTGAAGGTCCGAGAAACGGAGTTTGACAAAACAACCTCACGAAAAATAAAAAGGACTTAATATTGTACAGTTAAAGTGGATGGCGCAAGGTTTGCCAAAATCGAACCCCTCCCGGCTCCTACAAAACAAGGAGCCGGGAGGGGTTCTGTATTAAGAAACCGCTGAATTTGTGAAATAGCCATCAAAAGAACTGCCGTCAAGATTCCGCCCGGTACCGGTTCCCTCGGCTAAGTCCTTATCGATGATACCGAAAGCCATCCGCTCCGTGCTGCCAACCGCTTGTATAGGACGACCCGAAGGAGTCCGCTTCCCAATTGGCGTAAAGCTTTTGGATCTTTCCCGTATTGGAAACGACTTGGCCGGGTAGATACTGCAAACCGCTTCCATCGGGCTTTGTATTCCATCCGGTAAATCGAAAACCATACCGGACCGGGATATTGATAGAAAGCGAAATCGGCTGCCCTTCGATAATAGGACAAGGAAGCGGTATCCATTGGGCCGGAGGCCCCGCCAGATCGTTTGGAATATAGGTAAGCTTCCGAACCGTCTGTTCCCACCGCGCAAAGAAAACCCGGTTCCCCTTGCTTCCTCTTGGTATCCTAGTAATCTTAATCCCCTGCTTTGGCGAGTCAAACCATCCCAGGAATCGATAGCCTGGCCTTTGCTGGGGGGCTGAAAGCTGAATATCCGGAGAATAAGGCGTATAATCTTCAGGATTCGACTGGCTTGCCCCCAACAAGTTCTCATACCGGATCGCATAACGGCGAACGACCAGAAGTATTTGCTTACCATCCCAGCCTTTTTGTACTTCCCACCCCTCAAATCCGGTTGATGGAACACGGAAAGGAACCATATCCCCTTCCCGTAAAACCGGATAACCTGCGCTATCCGCTCTTCCAACAACAAGGGGGATTTTTTCAGGAGAGGGAGAAATATAGGAAGACGATTCTATTTGCACAGCGGCGCTTTTGCTAAGAGGGGCGGAAATCGTAGGTACAAATTCCTGTGCAGGCAGATACAGCCCATCGGTAATCCTGGGAGCGCCTTCTAAACTTACATTCCCTTGGTTATACACGCCCGCTCCTGTCTTAGAGGCCGTATTGTTTTGAATCCTCGCCTCTCCTTTTACGCAGACGGCGCCTTGGTTATAGATCCCTCCTCCGTTCACAGCCTTGTTGCCAGCCAGCGTGGCCGTATCGCACATTTGAAGTACGCTTCCCACTCCTGATAAATAGATGCCGCCGCCATGTTGAAACGACGTATTTTGGACAACGGCGGAATTTCCATCCAAAGTCAGAAGCCCGGCCCCCATGACGGCAATCCCACCTCCGTTCAACGCGGTATTTTGCCGGACCAATGTGTCGGAAAGGGAAACAGTACCGGATTTTTCCGGATTTGTTGGATCCCGCATTTCCACCGTATGAAAACAGATTCCCCCTCCGTCCTCCACCGCCCGATTGTTTGAGATCTCTCCCCCGGAAAGGACGATATCCGCTCCCATATCCGCGCAATCCACGTATATTCCCGCTCCTTTATTGGCGGTGTTCTCCAAAATTTTTGCAGAATCCCTAAATACAAACCCATTGACCGGTCTGCTTGCAAAAAAGTAAATACCTCCCCCATTTGTTTGCGCCTGATTGCCGGTGAGAACGGCCTCTTCGGATAGTTGCATGCGGATCGAAGCGGCGGCCTGGGGGCTTTCTTTATCGGAATCCAAATAGGCTATCCCCCCGCCTTTTTCGGTTGCTGTGTTATGAAGCAGTTTGGCCCGTCCCTTGATGGTAAGTTCACCAAGCCCCGTGGGCATTCCGGACTCTGCGTTTTCATGGCAGACTGCTATACCGCCTCCCATTTGAGCCATATTGCACTCAATTATGCTGTTTCCCGTCAAAAGGATTGTGCTGGGCGCGCTTGGATTGCGGAAGACGGCATAAACGCCGCCGCCGGCCTCTACAGCGCTACAATTCCGGATCGCCGCGTCATCCTGCAGGATCAACCGGTTTACAACAAACGATGTTCCATTGAGGAACACCGCCCCGCCGTTATTTTGGGCTGCATTGTTCTGTAGGACCGTTCCTTGTTCCAAACGTAAAGTCCCTCCGTTGAGCCGGATCAAAGAATCGGCTTGTGCTTGATTTTTTCGGTTTCCATCCAATATCAGGTTTGCAAGGCACAATGTGGCGCCGCTGCTTACGACAAAAAGGGCTTCAGAAAAACCAACAGCCCTCGATATGGTATGGCCGCCGCCTATCAGCGTCACGTCGTATGTAACCAATAAACCGCCTTCCGAATCAATTTCAAACCCCTTTTCGATCGATATAGGGTTTTTCCCTTGCGCAAGCGCGGCGTGCAGCTCTTCCTGATTGCCCACAGCGTTAAGCACTTTGGGTAATGCGAGTGTCTCCATACTATTTTCCTCCTTATATGGCGGTTATCCCTAACAGGACACCACCTCTGTTATTAACAGTATATGGCGGAAAAACGTTTGATGCCCATTGGATTAAAAACTATTTTTCACCTTGAAGACGCTTCTCTTCCGAAGATTTCTTTTTCAATTTACGGCAAACCGGCAGCGGATACTTTGTGCTTTTGGCATGGTAAGCGATGCATTCCTCACAGTTACCGTGCCGTTTGCAATGAATACGTTTGCAAATGCAATAGACCTTTCTTTCTTGATCCATAGTTTTCTCCTTTTCTCCAACCGTTCGCGTTTATAATCGATCTTTGCACGGCATAAGCCCCTATTCTCTTTCTGCAAATAATTGGTGCCTCCCTGTTTTTATGCTATAATAAACTGGATAACCCGTATAAAGGAAGGGGATTGATCATGAAAAAACAAAGGAAGCAGATGTCGGAAACTTTTTTTCTGGGAGCTTTGCTCGCCTTGGTAGGCGGCTTTTTAGATGCTTACACCTATGTGCTGCGCGGTCACGTTTTTGCAAATGCGCAAACCGGTAACATGGTGCTTCTGGCTTTAAACCTCGCGGATGGGAACCTGAAAGAAGCGCTTTATTACCTTATCCCGATTCTTGCGTTCGCCTTGGGTATTGTCATGGTAGAAATGGTTCGAAGCAGGTTTTTGAATTATCCGCGCGTGCATTGGAGGCAGATGGTCCTTTTGGCCGAAATAGCGGTTTTGCTCTGCGTAGCGTTTCTTCCTCTTGGTACTGCCGATATGGTTGCAAACGTTGCAGTCTCTTTTATCTGTTCCATTCAAGTAGAGAGCTTTCGTAAAGTGAATGGGAACTCCTTTGCCACTACGATGTGCACCGGTAACCTGCGCAGTGCAATGGAACTTTTCTATCGGTTTATTCAAGGAAAAGAGAAAAAAGAGCTTAATAAAAGCCTGCAATATTTTGGTATCATCCTATTTTTCATAGCGGGCGCCGCCTTGGGGTATTTCTTATCCGGCATCCTACAGATCAAAGCGGTTTTGATCTGCTGCGTTTTGTTGGGAATCGCCTTTGGCGCCATGTTTATCAAAGAAACGCCATCCGCAGAAGCATAATCCAAAAAAGAAACACATGAGCGCACCGGAAAGGGCTGATAC
>CAMMKL010000053.1 GCA_946497265.1 uncultured Clostridia bacterium
CTTGAATGGCATTCAAGAGGTAGTCGGTTCGATCCCGATCGTCTCCACCAAAAAAGACCGAGAAATGGCGAAGATAAGCCGTTTCTCGGTCTTTCTTTTTTGTGAAAAAAGAGTGGAAAATAGAGAAAAGATTTCTATTACGTATCCTATTACATATCGAATTAGAGATGTTTATAATATTTCGCAGGCCTTCATAATAGACATGCTTTTTACGAGATAACTTACCGGCGTTTGGTGTCATTTTTTTTTGCATAGCCTTTTGCATTTTCACTTGCACGCTGTTCCCAACGACCTAAGATCCAGTTGAGAAACAAAGTAAAAGATGCAATGAGAAGAATGCCCCAGACGATTTTGACAAAGTTGTGAGTGCGCATTCCTTCGAACAGCAGTACACCAAGCCCACCGGCATCCACAAGTGAGGCGATCACAGCGATACCTGATGTAGATACTGTGGCAACCTTCAGCCCGTTGAGAATCAGAGGGAGAGCCAAAGGAATCTCTACATACCAAAGGGAATAGAATCTCCCAAGCCCCATACTGTGGGAAATTTCACGGACAGAGGGAGAAATGGAATCAAAACCGGACAGGATACTGCGGATCAGGTATGCCTGGTTGTAAAGAATTAATGCAGTCACAGCCGTTACCTTGCCAAGACCAAGCAGTGGAATGAGAAAAGAAAAAAGTGCCAGGCTAGGAATGCAATAGATTGCAATGAAAAGGATCAATACAGCCGCTGTTATTTTTTTGCGTTTTCGGATCAAAGCGCTGATTCCAATGGCCAACAGAAAGGAAATCAATACACTGAGAAACACCAGAAGAAAATGCTCCAACAGCATGTTGAGCACCCGCTGATAATAGATGCTAATAAAGGAGATCATGGTTTCTCCCCTCCCAATATTTTGGACCGTCGGATGGTGTATGTGGGAAGTCCGTCTTGTGTCAGGATGATGGTTGAAACATCCTCTTGCTGGATAAAAATGGAGATAATGTGATCCATGGTAATTCCTTCGACAGCAAGGGAAGGACCTTTGTCTCCGGAGACAAAGGAATCTGCAATGTCCAGGGGCTTGAGCATCATCATTCGCTGTACTGTACTCCCCAATGCAAAGGTACCAACGGTATTGGTGGATGGATCGAGAAGGATTTTTTGGGGGGAATCATACCGTTGAATTTTTCCTTTTTCCACGATCATAACTTTATCCCCCAGGGAAAAAGCTTCCTGAAGATCGTGGGTGACAAAAAGGACAGTGGTCCCCAGTTGACGGTGAATCTCAAGAATTTCTTTCTGAAGCTGGCTGCGGGTGTTGACATCCAGGGCGCCAAAGGGTTCATCAAAGAGGAGAAGATCCGGATGGTTGATGAGTGCTCTTGCAATACCAACTCGCTGCTGTTGTCCGCCGGAAAGCTGGCGGGGATACCGATCTCTGAATATTTTGGGCTCCAACTGGACTAGGGAGAGGAGCTCATCAACCCTTTTGTCTGTTTGATCTTTATTCTGCTTCAGGCAACGGGGAAGCAGGGCGATATTCTCCTTAGCTGTCAGGTGGGGAAACAATCCGATCTGTTGAATTACATATCCGATTCTGCGCCGCAGTGCATTTACTTCCGCTTTCATGATATCCTGCCCATCCAGCAAAATCTTCCCATCTGTTGGTTCAATTAACCGGTTGATCATTTTCAGAATGGTGGTCTTTCCGGATCCGGAGCTTCCCAGAACGGTAACAAAATCATGTTTTTTCACGGTAAAGCTGAGATCCTCAATGATCGGATTTGCGGCTTTTTCATGTTGCTTTCGCACATGCTGAAACTCAATAAATGGCTGCATTTCTTTCGCCCCCTTGCACGCTATTCTTTGATATGGCTTTCGTAAAATTCCCTTGCTACCGCTTCATAGTCTTTTTGCTCGATATCCACCTGGGAATTGAGGGAACGCATGGTTTCGTTGTCCAGAGCTTGGGATACATTATTGAGAATCTCCTCAATTTCTGGATACTGTTCTAATGCTTCATCCCCCACAATGGGGGCGATATTATAGGGAGGCCACACATGCTTGTCGTCTTCTAGGACGACAAAGCGGTCATCGGCCAGCTGCCCATCTGTCAGAAACGCCACAGTTAGATCCATTTCCCCGTTGAGAAGAACCTGATATTTTAAGGAAACATCAAATACTCGGGTTTCTTTAAAATTAAATTCACCATAATGCTCCTCCAGCAGGGGAAGGCCGTCTGCAATTTCGGCAAAGGCGGTGGTAGAAGCAAAGCGGATCTCAGAGGCGTTTTTCTGTAGGTCGGAAATGGTTTTTATGCCGTACTTTTCAGAGGCTTCCTTGGTCATCGCTAGCCCCTGAGAATTGCTGGCTTGGGTGTAGTTAAGCCAGGTAAGACCAAAGCGTGTTTTATATTCTTCTTTTACCGTTTCATAAACCTTTTGGGGATCGGTGTCAATAGGAAGGTTCAGGATTTGAAGCAGTGCCGTCCCAGTATATTCAGGATATACATCAATATCCCCTTTTTCTAGAGCAGCTTGCACCACCGGACTGCCGCCTAGATTAAAGCGGCGATCCACGGTAAAACCATGATCTTCCAAAGCAAGGCTGTAAAGTTCGGCCATTAAAAACGACTCGGTGAAATCTTTGGAGCCGACCTGTATTACATTCTGATTACCGGAACATGAGGAAAGGCAGGTCATTACCATCATGGCGGTAAGCAGGATTGCCACCCATTTTCTTCTATGCTTCATAGGGAAAATCCCTCCTTTTATCCATGTAAACGATTCCCAATGGATTCTTTTTGGAGAAACCATAGGATCACTTCATTGACCAGTGCAATCGCGGCAACACTAATGCCGCCAATCAAAAGCTGGGTGTAACTATTGATCTGCATTCCAACAAATACATATTGCCCAAGTCCGCCTGAGCCCATGAGAGCAGCCACAGTAGCACTAGAAATAATGTCCACCGAAGCACTGCGGATACCGGTGAAGATTTGGGGAAGGGCGAGCGGCGTCTCGATTTTGCGGAATACCTGGCCTTTTGACAAGCCCATCCCCTCTGCCGCTTCCAAGATGGATGGGGGAATTTCACTGTAACCACCATAGGTGTGGATGCTAATCATGGGCAGTGCCAACACCGTTAGGGCAAAACAGGTGGATGCAAATCCGGTTTCAACCAAGGGCAGAATTAAAATCAGCAGGCCGATGCTGGGAATGACACGTAATATAGTTAAAATGGAGATAAGTGGCCCACAAAGCCGCTTCTTTTTTGCACAGAGAATTCCCAAAGGGATAGCAATAAGACAAGCTGCGGCCAGAGAAGTGACGCTCAAAAGTATGTGACGGATCACCGCATCTCCAAATTCTCCCCAATGTTCTCCCAAATAGGCGATGATATCCTGAAGCATAAGCCTCTCCTCCCATCCTTTGATAAGCACGTTCAGGTGAACGGAATACTCCGTTCACCTGAAATAGACTATGAATAAAATTATTTTTGTAGAATTATTCCATCCCGTCCTTCACAAACCGCATCATAAATCGCCTGATATAGCTCCATGGTCTTGGCGCAGTCGGCGATATTGGCGATAGGTTGCCGGTTTTCTCGGATGGATGCGACAAATTCCCGTATGGCAAAGCCGTCTCCGGTAAGTTCTACACTGCGTTCATCACGATAATTTTCTGTAAATGTATTTTGTCCTAAGGTATAATGTTTAATATTCCAGAGGTTTTCCAGTACCGCATATTCTCCCTGCCCGGTCAGTTCAATATGATCGTAGTTGCGCCACCAGATTCGGTTGCTGTTAAGTTGCAGAGTTCCAACAGCACCTGATGCGAATTGGAGCGCTACGGCGTTGGTACTTTCCCCCTCCCACTCATTGTGGAAGAGTGCCATCTGTTTTACCTCACCGCACAGATAACGGGCCAAATCAAGATGATGGGGAGTGAAATCTAACAGATAGGCATGAACCGTGTCCTTATAAGGACTACCATGGCGATAAGAAATGCGGTCTTTGTATGTCCCGGTACAGAATGAAAAAGAACCCTGGGTTAACTTTCCAAACTCCGGGCGGGACATGATCTTTTTGGCCATCCGCACAGCATAACTAAACCGAGATTCAAAATTGACCATGAGCCTTCGACCTGTCCGCTGGGCAACTTCTGCTAACTGCTGTGCTTCTGCATAGGTCCGGGTGGGAGGCTTGGGCATGAATACGTCCAGCCCCCGTTCCATGGCTTGGATGGCAATGCGTTGGCGAGCCTCACCGGGTTGTAACTGGATGCTGACAGCCTCTAGATCCTCTTTTTCAAACATTTCCTGATAGTCAGTATAATAGTTCCCACCACAGAATTTGTCGGCCATGAGCTTTGCGCGTTTTTCGTCCAGATCGCAGATCGCTTTTAAATCAAATTCTGTAATGTATAAAGCGGGTAACACGGCAAATTCGGCCATTTCCCCAGCGCCGATAAAGCCAAGCTTAACAGGCGCCCAATCTTTATGCTCCATGCTCCAGCTTGTATCAAAAAAATCTTGTTGTAATGGCATAGCGTAGCCTCCTTATTTAGAATTGTGGCAAGACGATCTCTTTCCCGCCCTCCATGGCGGACTGATGGGATAAAATTCCGGCCAAGGTCCAGTTGGCGGCTGTAGCTGCATCTACCTTTGCGTGACGCCCTTCTAGGATTGCGGAAACAAATTCCTTCACCAAATGAGGATGGGAACCACCATGGCCCGCGCCCTGCACAAAGGAGACGTGGTCCTTATCAATGATCTGGTTGCGCAGCGCATACTTTGCGATTTCCGGGGGCAGGAGATGATCTGTATCTGGAACTATGACCCGCTGGGCATCTTCAATACCGCTATAAACTACAGGGTTTTCATCGGCTAATTGTTCCCACTCAAAGGACATGTTGGAACCATAGAGATCGAAACTTTCACGGTATTGACGGATGGTGTCAAATAGGGAACGGGTCACTTCAGCGGCAACATCACTGGTATCAAACAATAACTGTGATGTCTCCACCGCATAGGGGGAACCATACTTTGGAATATAATCCTCCCGGATTCTTCCAGAGCCATAGCAGCGCACTGAGCGAATGGGTTTGCCAATGAGATCGGCGACGGGGGCAATAGCGTGGGTGCCATAATACATAGGCGGGAATCCGTACCAATAGTCCGGCCATCCAGGTAGGCCCATATTTTGCTGATGGGAGCCGCGGACGAATTGGATTCGTCCAATCTTCCCGTTTTGGACCATTTCTTTGGCAAACAGATATTCCCGGGTATAAACTGATGTCTCCATCATCATGTAAACCTTACCAGTTTCCCGCTCCAATTGGACAATTTGCGCGCATTCATCCACTGTTAGACCCATGGGAACGGTACAGGCCACATGTTTGCCCGCTTTTAATGCCTTGATGGACATGGAGGCGTGGTCTGCAATGGCAGTGTTGATATGTACAGCGTCAATTTCTGGGTCCTGGAGAAGCTGGTCATAATCGGTATATCTTTTTTCAATTTGAAACTCATCGGCAAAGGCCTCCAACTTTTGGCGGTCACGGCGACAGACAGCATAGCACTGGGTTAAGCTGTAGTCCTGATAAATAGGAACAAATTCTGCACCAAACCCAAGTCCGATGACGGCAACTTTTAGAGTCTTGTTCATGGATTCTTCTCCTCGTATCAGCGGTTTTTTTCTTCCACAATTGATGATTCTTTCTTGAAATAAGTCAAAACAAAGGTTGCATCCCCCCTTTTTGAATTAGTTTGCCACAAATTACAGAGCAATACGACAATAATTTCCCACTTTCTCCCTTACATTTTGTTGGTTTTATTTTAACATGGCCGAAAAATAGCGCCTATTGAAGAAATCGACCTAAAATAGAATAATATTGACATTTTCTTTATCCCATGCTATGTTGGGACCATGGGAGGGAAGAAGATGAAAATTCAAAGTATTGAACCGCTGAGTTATCAACTGCTCCATGAAACCCAATACCGTATGTATACCACGGCACAACAGCAGATAACCCTGTATGTCATTTTTGAGGGAAAAGTTAATTTTAGTTTTTCTCAGGAGGATGTCATTGTTGAGGAAAACCAGGGGTTATTTCTCGCTGGAGGAACCCAGTTCACACTTATGATGTACGGGGAACATATCGATGGATTCAAAACGGTATTTTCCTTTGCCAAGGGCAGTGAATCCTATCGTATTTTTCGTGATGCTTTTTCATTTGGCAGACCTTTTCCCATCAGCTTTGTGCAAGGAAAGCTTTTGGACAGTATGCGGGAAATGCGCCGTACTGCCCCGGATCAACATTTTGGGGCCGAGAACCATATTTTGACTGCTTTTTTTCAGTCTGTCCAGCGAATGCCTGTTGCTGGGCCCAAAAGTGATGAGGTCAATCAACGCAATCTCACCTATGTCAAAGAAGCTATTGAATATATTTCCTCTCACCTTTATGAGCATCTTCATTTGGAGGATGTAGCGGACCGCCTTTGTTTAGGAGAGCATCACCTCATCCGCATATTTAAACAAATCACCGGGCTGACGCCATTTGTCTACTACAATCGTCTGCGGGTCAATCGGGCTTGTATCCTTTTGATATCCACCAATCTGTCTGTCAATGAAATTGCTGACAGCTTGGCCTTTAGTGATGCCTCTCATTTTATACGAATGTTCAAAAAATTCACCGCACTGACTCCGGCAAAATATCGCCAGCAGTATCTTTACTCCTACGAGGAATTCCGATGCAAAAGCAAGGAGTATAAAGAAGATTCTTATAACCTGCTGGAAACGATCATCGACGCTTCGCCGGATCTTATCTTTTATAAAGACAGAGATAGAATCCTTCAGGGGTGCAACCAAGCGTTCTGCAACATTATGGGACTGGAAAAAAGTCAAATTATCGGAAAAACGGACTGGATGTTATTCCCAAAAGAAGAGGCGGCGTTCTACTATCAGAAGGATAGCTTTGTGCTTAAAACAGGCAAGCCTCAACGCAACATAGAATGGATGCGCTATCCGGATGGGGTAGCCCGCCGTTTCCAAGCCTTCAAGGCGCCATATTATAACAAAGAGGGCAAAATTATAGGTCTGGTGGGGATCAGCCGAGACATCACAGATATGAGCAGTTTAGGTGAGACTGGATCAAATCCAGCTAAAAGTCAAGAGTAAAAGCAGAAAAAACTAAAAAAATTTTTTGTGTACTTTTCAAGCGGCGGCAAGGTGGGCGGCGAACAGGTCGTTTGAACTCGCGAAGCCTAAAATTTCGCGCGGATAGTTATTGATCCACGTTTCGACGCGAAGAATATATGCGGCGGTTACTTTCCGGAAGTCTGTTCCTTTCGGCAAGAACCGCCGTATCATTCTGTTTATATTTTCATTCGTTCCCCGCTCGAATGCGCTATAAGGGTGGCAATAATAAACCTTCGTCCGCTTCCGGTTCTTCCCGTAGATTGACTTTTCAATTCCGGCGCAATCCGCGAATTCTGAACCGTTGTCAAACGTAATGCTTTTGAATATCTTTGAAAAGCGCTTTCCGTATCGGCGTTCCAGCTTATTCAGCGCCGCCACGACGCTGGCGGCTGTCTGATCCGGTATCTTCATAATGATTTCTTGCCGCGTCAGACGTTCCGAAAGAACGAACAAGGCTTCCTTCGTCTTTTTCTTTCCGCATACGCAATCGCCTTCCCAATGCCCGAAGGTTTTTCGTTCGTCAATCTCCGGATCGCGTCTTTCTATGCTTTCGCCCTGCGGCGCGCGGGCGGATTTCTTGCGCTTTACTTTTTCATATTTCCGCTTCCGCTTTCCTTTCTCCGGTAAGCTCTCGCGGCTGATCCCGAAAAATATTCCCTTGTCGATGTAGTTATAAATCGTCTTTTCGCTGATCTCCGTTTTGAAGGTCAGCCCCAGCCGTTTGATTTCCCCTACAACGGCGGCGGGGGAATATCCCTCTTCACCGATTTTCTTTTCGATGAAAGCGGCTAATTCGTGATCGCTCCCGATCTTTAATTCTCCGCCTTTCGCCGCAAGGTTTTCACGATAACGGGCTTCGGCAATTTCCGGCGAATAGCGTTCTTCCGTCGTCAAGTCGGAATTCAAATGCGTATATGTTCCGCGTTTTAATTCCCTGTAAATCGTCGAATTATGTACGTGTAGCCTGTCGGCGATCTTGCAGGGCTTCAATCCCTCTTTCAACGCCTTTTCTATTTTAAGGCGATCCGTCCACGTCAAATGCTTGTGCATTCTCGTTCCTCCTTCCCCGAAAGAAAAAGGGCGGCATATCCTGCCGCCCTCCGTTGCTCCGCTTATTCTGCTAAAAACTGTTCAATCGCTTTCTTGATAACTTGCGCTTGCGGCGTTCCCGTCGCCGCGCATTTTTCTTTGAATGCTTCCGCCATCTCTTTTGGAACTCGAACGATAATCGAACCGTACACGCGGCTATTATAGCGGTTTTTTACCGCCGAAGAAGTTTTCGTTTTCCGCTTTTCTGCCATTGCTCCCACCTCTAAAACAACTCTTCCGCTTCAACGTAGGCGCGCAATTCCTCTTCATCGGCGCAAATATCTTTCGGAACTTTGTATTCCACGGATAAGCCGCCGATCTTACAGGACAGCACCCAGCATTCGCGACGCTCTGTGATCGTATATTCCTTGTTTCCTTTGCGAATAATCATATTCAGCCCCTTTCCGCCCGCTCCGTTGACAACCACGGGCAATTTATATTATAATAGGGCTTACGGGAAGGGCGGTTTCCCGCCCGTTCCCTGCCTATGAAAGCTATTTGCTTTCTTTGGGATTTGAAGCCTTGCCGGATTTTTGCTTCTTCAAAGTGATTTTGATAACAACGCTTTCCACCGCTTCGTTATTCTCAATCGCTTTTGAAAGCTCCTGCAAGGCTTTTCCTATATCCTGCGCCATTTCTTCACCTCCTTTCTATGCTTCTATTGTAGCATACTTATTGCAGTATGTCAATAGCTTTCCCGAAATTAAACAAGAAAAACAAGGCGACGGGATACCCGCCGCCTTTATTCGTTTCCTAAAAGCCAATCAACCGAAACGCCCAGCGCTTTTGCAAATACCTTCAATTCAAAGTCGGATACAAACCGTGTTCCGATCTCTATTCTGCTTATGCTGTCCCGCTCCATATTAACGCCCATTGTCTGTATTTTCGCGGCTAAATCCTCTTGCCGCAACCGCTGAACAACCCTCGCTTCCCGCAATCGGTCGCCGCATATATTTTTCCTTCCGTTGTAATCGTATATCTTCATTCCTCGATCCCTCTTTATTCTGATTATTTGCGAACGGTGTGTAAATATTCCGCTTTATTCTTGATTTTAGCGCGCGGAAGCCGTATAATTTTGTTAAAGGTCAGAATAGGGCGTACAGCCTAAAAAATTAACAAATAGCAGGGGAGGCGTTCACAATGAAGAAGCCCGTTATTTTATGGATCGTCGCCGCGCTGTTCCTGTTTTGCTCGTTCCCGTTTTTCGGCGAAGGGAATATCGGCGCGGGCGTTACCGGAATAGTAATTGCCGCCGCGCTGGGCGTTTTCGGATATGTAACAATGAAAAAGGCGCAAGCCGCCGCCGAAGCCGAACAGAAGAAGGCGGAAGCCGAAGCAAGGCGCAAATCCGAAGAAGAAGCGCGCCGGAAGGAATATGCGGAAACGCACGAATTTTTAACTTGCCCCGTCGCGGGCGTTACGTTTGACAGCCGCCAGCGCGTTCTTGCGTCGCTTTATAGGGATAGCGAAGGCGTAGGGATTGACGGATCTTTGGAAGAATGCGAACACGAAGGCGCGCCCGCCGTTCGTGTGATTGCCGAAGGGGATATGATAGGATATATCCGGAAAAGTGATCTTCGGAAGGTTCTTCCGATCCTCGAACGTGTCGAAGATGTTACAATCACGATCGACAACTTCAACGACGGCGGAAGCAAGATTTACAACGCGGAAGCTCGCATCGTTTACCATATTTGAAGCCAACAAAAAAAGCCCCGCGAAGGCGTGTAGCCCTCGCGGGGAATTTTTTATATCGGCGGGAAGCTCCCGCCGCCGAAAGCCGCGACGCGGAAAGGGGAACGCGGGCGGCGCTCTCGGTGTTAGTCTTTATCCGGTTCGCCGTCTGCTTCAATCATTCCGATATATTCCGGAAGATTGAAAACGGCGGCTTCGATCAGTTTATCCAAGCTGTCGGGATCAAGGGTAAAGCCCTTTTCCTGTAAGAACTGCACGACATAGGCTTTCTTTTCTGCGCCGCGCCCGCTTCCCACGTAAA
>CAMMKL010000054.1 GCA_946497265.1 uncultured Clostridia bacterium
TTCCGGGGCCCTTCGTCGCCTGACGCTTGGCGTCGGTAAAGGAAACGGGCACTGTGGATGACGCCTGGGTAACCTTCTCGCCCAGATAGGCTTCCGCGTCGGCCTTCAGTTTGCTGAGGATCATAGCGGAAATTTCCTGCGGCGTAAAGGATTTGCCGTCGATGTTTACTTTGTAGGAGGAACCCATCTCCCTCTTAATCGAGGAGACGGTGCGTTCCGGGTTGGTGATGGCCTGGCGTTTCGCCACCTGGCCCACCATACGCTCGCCGTTCTTGGCGAATGCCACCACAGAAGGGGTGGTCCTGCCGCCTTCGGCGTTTGCAATAACGGTCGGCTCGCCGCCTTCGATGACCGCTACGCAAGAGTTTGTCGTACCTAAATCAATACCAATTGTCTTTGCCATGATCAATGACCTCCAATTCAAATCAACTTTATCTTACATTTATAAGGTATGTTTTATCGATTGCTAATTAGCCACTTTCACCATTGCGGGGCGGATTACCTTTTCCCCCAGAAGATAGCCCTTCTGGAATACCTCCACAATGGTATTTTCGGCCGTCGTCTCGTCTTCTATGTGGGCGATGGCGTTGTGCAGGTTGGGATCGAATTCATCCCCCGGCGCGCCTACCGCCGTTACCCCCAGCTTGGCAAGGGCGGTCTGGAATTGCTTGTTGACCATTTCAAGCCCCTTTTGGTATTCCTCGGTGGCTCCGTCCTGTGCTTTGACGGCAAATTCCAAGCTGTCCGCAATCGGAAGGATTTCCTTCACTGCATCGGCCGTGGCGTCCGCGTAGATCGTCCTCTTTTCCCGCTCGGTACGCTTGCGGAAGTTATCGTATTCCGCCACCGTGCGCAGAAGGATGTCTTTCTGCTTCTGGAGCTCCTCCGTCATCTTCTGGAACTCGCTTTTCATGGCGTCCTCTTCCTGCTTTTCCGCTTTTTCGGGTTCTTCGGCGGAAGCCTCCTCCGGTTCTACAGGAATTTTTTCCTCGGTCTCAGGAGTTTCTTTTTCTTTTTTCTTACTCAAGTGGATTCTCCTTTCGATGCTATTCCAGATCCAGAATCTCGCTTAACAGTGTCCCCACCGAAGAGGCAAGATATTCCAGATTTGCAATCATTTTTGCGTAGTCCATCCGGGTCGGGCCGATGATCCCAATCGCCCCTGCGTCGCGGCCCCCCACCGTATAGCGGGCCACCACCACGCTGGAGTCGCTCAGCTCCGGCTGCTTGCTTTCGCTGCCCACCAGCACCCGGATGTTGCCGTTCAGGCTGTTCAAAAGCCGGGCAAGCTCCCCGCGCCGGTTTATGAATTCCAATACCCGGCGGGCATCGTCCATCTCAAACTCCGGTACAAACAGGAGGTTCGTCTGCCCTTCAGTGCGCACCTCGGCTTCCAGGCAATCCCGCGCGGCCTCCAGAATAGCCATAAGCACAGCCGGCATCAGCATGGTCATCTCTCCCATGGAAATCGCCGTGGTCTGGATGAACGCCGGCGTGATGCGCACAAGCGGGATTCCGGCAAAGCGCTCGTTGAGCGCCGCGTGGAAGATGCGCAGGATCTCGGGGGTCAAATCGTAGTCGCAGCGAAACTGCCGGCTTTTCAGCTGCCCGCCGCTCGTGAGCAAAATCACCAGAGCACTGCGCCGCCCGGTCTGGACAAACTGCAGGCTGCGCACGGTCGCGCCGCTGCTGAGGGGAGCCGTGGTTACGGCGCCCCGCCGCGTCATGCCGGCCAGCATCTGTGAGGCTTCCTCCAACAGATGCTCCGGGTCGTCCATCGCGCCGGAAAGGTTTGCGTCTATATAACGCTGCTCTTCTTCGCTGATTGGCCTTTTCTCCATCAGTTGGTTGATGTACAGGCGGTAACCCAAATGAGAGGGTACCCTTCCGGCCGAGGTGTGCGGCTGCTCCAGCAGGCCCATCTCCACAAGCTCGGCCATTTCGTTGCGGATCGTGGCGGAGGATACGGAAAAGTCCAACGCTTCGCACAGCGCCTTGGAGCCCACCGGTTCGCCTGTTTTTACATAGGTATCCACGATGGCCGATAAAATTTTTTGCTTCCGTTCGCTCAGTTCCATATCTCTCACCTCGGTTTCGGAACCGTTAGCACTCTTTCTTATTGAGTGCTAACTTACAATTACTAATTTATCACTGTAAGTGCTGATTGTCAATATGGCGTTTGTAAACGAATTGTGAAATCACTGGGAATTTTCTTCGCGCAGCAAAAAGCCCCTTTCCCAGTGGGAAGGGGCGCTTATCCATAGATTTATAACTTAGACATAGGATCAAGGGATTATAACAGTGTCATAAAGACGCTTTTTCCCCCCTGTTATTTCTCCAACAGCTTCTACATCGACAAACATACTACAATCAAGCCCTGTGCCCGAAATAAAACCTTGATAAGTATAAGTAGTATCTCGGAGTGTAAACAAAGGGACAAACTCCCAAACTGAAAAATCATAACTATAGGGGGCTCCCGGTTCATATGCTTTCTTAAATTCATAATCCCCATACATCTGTTTTAGCGGTGTAGTAATGCTGCTACTAGTAGCCGTCAAGAAAAAAGCAACTCCCACGTCCTGAACCATACCCTATTTTCCAATCAATATTTACAATTGTTATCCCCTTTTTAAGAGCATCGTCCGAAATATTATTTCGATTTTCCTCGATATAAGAAGGAGATAATTCAACTTCTAATGTAAAGTCTTTTCTCCAAGAATTACAATCCCTTCGGGAATTTTTGATTCGATAAAATATAAACTTTATCACCATGATTAAAAGATTCTATTTCATCATAAGCACCAACTGAAATAATGTGAAAAATGAAGATAATAAAGGCCATAAGTAAACTTAAAATTTTCTTGCTGTTTTCATTTTTTAAAACCCCTCTATAATTTTCAAGTATCTTTCAAACAAATCTTGATCCTGCTGCATTTCTTTCCATGCTTCCCGATAAACGGTATCCATATAGGGCGCTTCCCGAACCTGTTCCTGTGAAACACCTTTATAAACCGTCAAAAGGACGGCGACAGCCCTTCCCCCGTTCATTGCGGTAATCTGCCCGGAGGCTGGATCGAAAAAAAACAGGATTTCCGGCGGGTCGTCCCGCGGCGGAATGAAACAATCCCGAGCCATTCCCTGCCCGCAAAAATAGGCGCGCTTTTTCTGAAGATATTGCTCCGTATCCTCTTTCTCCCGTTGGTAGATCCACCCGTTTTTACCGCAGCGCGGCAAGGCGTACCCACGCACGGCTTGCCGGCCGGTATGCGGATGGGTAAGCAGATAACGCCGCAACCGTTCATCCCCCTTGGGGATGGGAACCGCTTCGCACAAATGCAGAAAGAAACACTCGACCTCTTTAATAGTGTGTGTTATTTTTTCTTCCATATTTCGCCTCTTTCTTTTTACTCTCATAACAATATAAATCATCTAAACAAAGCTGTAAATTCGATATTAAAGAAGTATTTTATTTTTTTATAGATTAAAAAGACAAAAGCGCGCCCTCCTGTAACAAAGGAAGCGCGCCTATTTTAATAAAACAGTTCCGGCTTACGGTACGCTGCATTTTTCTTACAGAATTCCTTTTCCGCAATGGCATACATCGGACCGCGAAAGGCCCTCGCCCCGGCCGGGCAGTTGTGGATGCACGCCCCGCAGGAAATACAGGTCTTCTGATTGGTCCGCCACGGGTCGTCCTTCGGAATGGAATGGGTCGGGCACAAAGAGGCGCAGACCCCGCAGCGGGTGCAGGCTTTGTCCGCCGAGGGTTTCAGCGGCACATTACCGGGCTCACGGTATTCCGGATTGCCCTTTACCACAATCTTGATAGTTTCCCCAGCTGCCAGGCACGCAAGATTTTCTTTGCATTTTTCTGCAAACAAAGCCATGGCCTCTTTATCCGCCTGATCCGGGCGGCCGGCCCCTACTTTGGGAAATATGGAGTGCTGGGCGATAAAGGCTCCGGCCCCAATGACGGTAAAACCGTTTTCCTCCAGGAGGTCGGTAAGTTCCAACAGGGCGTCGTCGTAATCCCGGTTTCCGTAAACTGCAACCGCCATGGCGGGTGTTTCTTCCCCTTTCAGATGCGCAAGCCACTCCCGGCACAGCCCCGGGATTCGCCCCGCATAAACCGGCATGCCCACAATCGCAAGGCCATCCTTTGGAATCCGCTTATCCTGTTGCAAAGGGGCCCTCAGCAGGTCGCAAGATTCTGCTTCAGCCGAAAAATTCCGTCCAATGGTTTGTACTACCTCCTGCGTGGTGCCGTTCGGGCTGAAAAACACCTCGGTTATGTTCTTCCTGTTCATCGCATTCATCCGCCTTTTTTATATAATTCAATGCAATCCCTTCCAGCCGCCGTTTATTGCTCGGTGAGCGATTTGGCCATTTTCTCCGGATCCTGCAAAAAGCGGCGGGTCAGAAGGAAATTTTGTGTTTCGCGGTACGCAGTTCGTTGCATGCCGTTTTCGCTTAATTCATAAATGGCCGCGCCCGGATACGCCGTTAGGATCGGCGAGTGGGTCGCGACCAGGAACTGGGAGCCGTCTTCGACCAACAGGGCCATCAGACGGAGCATTGCCATCTGCCGTGTGGGGGAAAGCGCCGCCTCGGGCTCGTCCAGAAGATAGAGGCCGCGCCCTCGGAACCGGTTCTGCATCAGGGCGAAAAAGCTTTCCCCATGAGACTGTTCGTGCAGGGAAGCCCCGCCGTAGGCATCCAGCAAGCTGGGCGCCAAACCTGGCTGCCGGTCCAAATCGTCGATGTTGCTCGCCACGTTATAAAAGCTTTCGGCACGCAAAAAGTAACCGTCCCGCGCGCGGTACGGCACCTTAATCAGGCTCAGGTAGCGATAAAGGCCGGAGTGCGTGTCCCGGGTGGCAAAGCTAAAATTGCGCGAGCCGCCCTCCGGATTGAATCCATAGTTCACCGCTACCGCCTCCAGCAGGGTGGATTTTCCGGTACCATTTTCCCCCACAAAGAAGGTAACCGGGCTTTTAATCTCCAATTCTTCCCAGCAGCGCAGCGCTGGGAGGCAAAAAGGATAGGAATCCACATCATAATCCCCGGACGTGCGCCGGATTCGTTTGATATACAAACCGTTCATTTCATATTGCCGGTTGCAAACATCAGCACCGACAAAGCGGCCAAGGGGGCCGTTTCCGCGCGCAAGATGCGCGGCCCCAGCGTGGCGGCGCTCCCGCCCGCTGCCAGCACCGCCTCCACTTCCTCTTCCTCAAAGCCGCCTTCCGGCCCAATAAAAACAGCCGCGCTCTTTACTTCGGCGTCTATCAGGGCACCTACATCCTCCCCGCCGCCTTCGTAAAAGAGAATCCGTTTTTGCTGGTTTCCGGCACGGCGCACAGCCTCCTCAAACGGAATGAGCTCCTCTACCCGCGGGATCACGCCACGCTCACACTGTTTGGCAGCCTCCTCTGCGATCTTCTGCCAACGCTCCACCTTGCGGGCGGCGGCCTTGCTGTCAGGGCGGGAGACGCATCGCGCCGACTGCATGGGTACGATCTCATACACGCCCAATTCGACCGCTTTCTGGACAATCCACTCCATCTTGTCCCCTTTGGGCAACGCCTGAAAAAGTGTGACCTTACAGGAAGGTTCATTGCGGCAGGGACTGTGCTCCAATACCCTGAGCGCAACCTTCTCCGGAGAAACCACCGTAATTTCACATAGGTAGTCTTCCCCATTCCGGTCGCAAAGGGTCAGCGTTTCCCCCGCCCGCATGCGTAACGAACGCACGATGTGGGCGGCGTCCGTTCCGGTCACGACAGGAGAGTTTCCCTCCACTTGTTCTACAAAGAATCTGGGCAAAACATTCACCTCATTTTGATTGTTATGGTTTGCGCAAAAACGGTACAATCAATACCGCAGCCGACCAAAATAAAACATATAGTAGTATTTCCAGCGTTCCTATCTGAGTAAGCCCGCCGAAAATCGTAAGCAGGCCGACCAATAGGATACTGAACACTACGCTGGTCACCTGCAAAACCAAAGAAAGGGAACTGTTCCCTTTAAAGCGCACACAGGCGGCAATCACACGGTGCATCACCGGCGCTTTTCCACGGGTCGCTGCATAAGCCCGGGTGCGTTCCTCTTTCTCCGCCTTCAAGTCTTCAAAAAGGCGGCTTTCGGCATACGGCAAAACCTTTACCGAACGAAACGCCAGCTTATAGTGATTGGAAATCATAGTTGCAGTTATATTGGAATCATAAGTGCTCACCAAAAGGGATACGCCGTTATCCTCCAGGCGTTGCAGTTCTTCCATCACTGCGGCGTCCGGGTGATACGTAACCACAAACATAGCCACCAAGTCGCCCCCCGACGCCAGATAAGTGGCCTGCCGCTGCCCTGTAAGGTATTTCTTTTCATAATCTAAGGAAGGGGGGGCAATCCCGTGTTCTTCCAGCAGCCGGCGATTTCCAAGCAATACGCGCACGCCTCCTACCCAGGCCACAATGCCCATTTCGTCCTCGTAGTCAAGCGCTTCCACCCGGGGCAGGATATCCCCCTTGCCCTGGATGATCTGGTCAAAAGTGGAGGCCAAAGGGCCGCCTACCATACACATAATGGCGGCAGCCTGCAGGATGGATTCGTCTATCCGTTGGCCGCTAAAAGTTTTAATGCCGTGCAGCACGACGCTGCCCCGGGGATAAAGCTCGCTTGCGTCTATCTGCACCACATTTACGTCGGCAAACTGTTGCACGCCGGGATATCCCACCAACATAGCACCTTGGCGGTTGAGCCGGCGGCATAACCGGCGAAGCGGGTGGTTGAGCGCCAGCTCGCAGCAAAACGGCACGCAGAGGCACGCGGTGATCGCCAGTGATGTGACCGCCTGCTGAATATCCTGTGTAGCGGCAAAACTCCCGATTCCCACCGCCAAAGAGAGCAGCACCCCAAAAGGCGCCAGTTTCGCCGCCAGCTTCTCGCTGGAGTCCGGCTCGTAAGATAGGCGAAGGAAATCCGTTAAAAAGCCCGATTTGCGAGAATAGGCAACCAAGGGCGCCTGGAGCCCCATCCCGGTACACATTTTCTCGGAACGTTTGGAATCGGTTACGATTTTTACCGCCTGCTTCCGATCCGGTGCGGACACAAATTTAAAATTCTGCTGTATGCGCCGCACCATAGTAAATTTACCGGCGGAATTTAGGAACAACCCCAACACCACCATAGGCGTATACAGGGAAAGCGAGCCCGTAATATAGGGTTGTGGGGAGAGGAAGGCAAAAATACCGTGTACGACCGCCGCCAGCATGGCAAACGCGATTGCGCTATCTGAATTTCCGCGCAGCTTTACCAAGGAAGCAAGGCCATTGCCGATGGGAACATAACAGCAGCCGGCGGCCAAAAGCAACAATAGAAGGTTGAAAATAGGGTACAGATACACGTGTTCGGCCAAAAAACTCGCCGGGTTGGGGGCTTCCAGCCGCTGCGTTACCGCGAGCGCTACGCCTAAGATTGTCAAGACGGCGGTAGCGGCGGTACGCAGCAATAGCCGGCGCACATTGCCGACAATCTCCGCCCGGACGGAAAACGCGTCGCCCGGTTCGGTGTAATCATCAATGTATTCCACCTCGTCAGCCTTGGGCTCCTCAAGCGGCGGCCCCTCCGGTTCCACATCGCCAAACAGCCTAAAATGTTCCTTATGTGGTTTTGGATGAGAGTGGCTATTTTGATGGGCGCGTTTTCTTTTTCTCTTTGGGGAATTTTTTATAGGCTGCGGCGCCTGTCCCCCTTTCACTACATCAAACTTACGCGTCGGGTTACTGTGGCCTAAGCCGTTCTTCTCACGGCTTCCCTCTCTTTTTTCCTTAGCTGTTTTTCCAGTTTGATCGGCATTCTCGTCCGGCTGTTCCGGCGTTTGCGAAGCATCGGAATGGCCGGCAGCCTGTTTTTCCCTATAGCCTGCGGAGCTTCCCGGCACCGGCGCCCTATGCGCGGGTTTAGGCTTTTGAGGATGCTGTCCCAAACGGGTGGAAACCGTCTGAAAGATATCCCATTCCATGGTGTCCGCAGAGACGCCGCTTATATCTTCCGGAAACTCTGTTTCCTCATCAGACTGCCGGCCGCCCGCCTTCTTCTCGGTTTGCGGGCACGCTTCTGTTTCGGCGCTGTCCTCCGTTTTCTGTCCAAATGGGACAATGCGTTGCTGCATTAATTTTTTTGCGTTTTCGATTACTTCTTCCAAGGAGATATCGCCTGTAACATAGTCCTGTGATATCAACCGGTCGGCAGCTTCCAGGGATTGCGCGGTTTCCCGTTCTTCCTCAGTCAATTCCTTTTGTACGGCGGCTTCCGGCTGTGCGGGGACATCTTCCGTGCGGGAGCCCTCCGCCTGTTCTTCGGAGGAGCCCGCTTCTTCCTCCGGCAGCTGTTGCAGCACCGTTTCGGAAAGTTCCTCCTTTTTTTCCGGCTGTGTCCGCCCTTCGAGCGATCCCTCCTGTCCTTCCGGTTCCAGGTGGGAGGTTTTCAAGACAGCGGCCTCCTCTTCCCGTTCGGACGGCTGTTCAAGCGGGGAGGATTCGGCCGGCATTTCCCCCTTTTTTTCTCCTTTTATTTCGCGGTCCAGCCTGCGGCCTTGCTGGATCTCTTCAAAGATAGTCGAAAACTCGTTGGATAATTCCTCCGGTTCCCCTTCGTCCCCAGCACGCTCCTGAAAAAAGAAACTGTCCTCCTGCTTCTCTTCCTGCTTATTCGCGCTTCCCAGGCTGATCTCCCCATACTTTATCATCATTTCATCCGGCTCGTCGTCTTCGTCCTTTGCTTTGCCCTGAAAAAAGCTTCGGATGGAAGAAAAAAAGCCGCGCCGGTCTTCCTTATTCTCGCCCTGCTCGCTTTTTTCCTCTATAGGGCTGGGCAGAGCCTCTTCTTCCTTCTGCTGCAAAGAAGCATCTGCAACAGGATCTTCCTCTGCCGTTTTTGTCTCATCCGGTTGGTTCTCTTCTACGGTTCCTTGCTGTACCGCTTGCTCTTCGTTGGTACCTGTTTCCGAAAGCGGTTTTTCCTGCACAAACGCTTTCTGCCTCCGCAGCTCCCGTGCTTCCTCCAGGATCGCCTCCAAAGAAAGGGAGTCGTCTATGCTGGGTTCTATCGTCTGCGGCTGTTGCATAATCGGTTCTTTTTTCATGGTATTTCGCTCCTGCCGTGAATTTCCGTTTATTTGGCCCGGATTCCCAAACGCTGCCGGGCAATTTCATACATGATTACGCCCGCCGCCACCGAAGCGTTCAGCGAGCTGATCTTCCCCTGCATGGGCAAAGAAAGCATCACGTCGCACTTCTCTTTGACCAGACGGCTGATTCCGCTACCTTCGTTGCCCACCACCAGGGCAACCGGCCCTTTCAGGTCGCATTGGCACCAGGCTTCGCCGTCCATATCGGCGCCATAAATCCAAAGGCCGCGTTTTTTCAGATCCTCCAGTGTCGCGGCAATGTTTGCCACACGCACCACCGGTACATACTCCACCGCACCCGCCGAAGCTTTGCCTACCGCATAGGTAAGCCCCGCTGCACGTCGGCGGGGGATAATAACGCCGTGCACTCCCGCGCATTCGGCAGTGCGCAGGAGCGCGCCCAGGTTTTGCGGGTCTTCCAATTCATCCGCAACGATTACAAAAGGGGGTTCCTCACGCTTATGCGCCAAATCAAATATATCCTCCATATTGGCATAGGCATGCGCCGCAGCCACCGCAACAACTCCCTGATGCACCGCACCACCGCACATAAAATCCAATTTTCGGGCATCGGCCTCCTTAATGGCAATGCCTTTTTCCCTAGCCTTGGCCAAGATCGGAGCGACCGCCCCGGTGCGGTTGCCGCGAGCTACTATTATACTATCGATCGCCCTTCCGGAACGCAGCGCCTCCCAGACGGCGTTGCGCCCAACAATGGTTTCTTCCCTCTTATGAGAATCTTTACGTTCCATTTTGTATCTCCATTCCCGCATTCCAAAAGTAAAAATGCTATACTTACCCATATTTAGATAAGTATAGCATACCAAAATAGAAAAATGAAGTTTTAGCGGTAGATTTCCCAAAAGTTCCGCAAATTTCAAAGTAAAATAACCGCTCCCGCAATTGCGGCGCCCACTGCCGCCGCCGGCATCAGCCGTACTGCCCAATACAGCAGCCGCTTCGGTTTTTTCA
>CAMMKL010000055.1 GCA_946497265.1 uncultured Clostridia bacterium
CAGGGATAAGGTTTGAGTGGGAAAGCAGCGAGGAAATGCCCGAAATCAGGATAAACAAGCCGGCAAAATAGGGTTCGGCGGGCGTAAAAAAAGAAAGCAGCACTTTGCCCCACTGCCACCCAAGCAAATACGCCGCGCTGTAAAACGCATGGTAAAATACCATGCAGAGCACGGCAAAGCCGCGCAGCTCGTCCATCATATGAATGCGCGCTTTCGGCGGCGCGGCGCGCAGTACGCTGGTTTGAGTCATAGAAAATCTCCTGTCTGTCAGAATTCAAGTCGCCCTGTCTGTTCACAGCACGCAAATTGTGCTATAATCAAAAGGATTTTACGGGATGCCCTGTATGGAATTCCCGGTGTCCTTGTAGTATAACATAAAATCAGATACTTGAAAACAGGAGGATGTTACTCATGAGGGAATTGAAGATTGGCGATAAAAAGCAGAAATCCATCGTCGTAACGGAGGAGCAGCTTGCAGACCATGTGGGCAGCGGCAGCGTCGCCGTGTTTGCTACCCCTATGGTAGTGGCTTTGATGGAGGGCGCGGCGGCCGCCCTTGCCCAGGAGGGGCTGGAGGACATCTATACCACGGTGGGCACGCAGATTGCAATCAAGCATACCGCCGCTACCGCTGCCGGCGTTCAAGTGACCGCAGAAGCGGAATTGACGGCGGTGGAAGGGCGTTGCTACCGGTTTGCCGTGCGCGCCTGGGACAACGCGGGCGAGATTGCGAGCGGAACGCATGAGCGCGTTTCGGTAAAGGCGGAAAGTTTTGCCGCCAAGGCCGCCGCACGCGGCGCGCAGGCGCGATAGGGGATTGCCGAAATGAAGAAGTACGATATAGTCCTATTTGATCTGGACGGCACCCTCTGCGAAACGGGCGATGGTATCCGCAACAGCATCCGCCACACCCTGGCCGCCATGGGGAAGCCGATTCCAGAGGAAGAAACCCTGCGGCGGTTTATCGGCCCGCCGCTCCGGGACAGCTTCCGGGAATACTGCCGCATGACAGAAACGGAGATTGACGAGGGGGTGCGGTTGTTCCGCGCCCGGTACGACAGCATAGGCTGGATGGAAACGAAGCTTTACCCTGGTATTCGGGAGCTTTTGCGAAAACTATCCGATTGCGGCGTGCGGGTGGCGACCGCCACCTCCAAGCCGGAGCACGCCGCTAGACGGATTATTGCCCATTTTGGCATCGACCGGTATTTTGACGAGATCGTGGGCTCCCTGCCCGACAGCCGCACCACCAAAAAGGAATTGATCCCCTATGCCGTTTCCCTTTGCGGGGGCAAGAAAGGCGATTGCGTGCTGATGGTCGGCGACACGCGCTTTGACGCACATGGCGCGAAGGAAACCGGGGTAGATTTTGTAGGTGTGCTCTGGGGCTATGGGACGCAGGCTGAGATGCAGAACGAGGGTGCAGAGCATTTTGTAAAGGACGCTGTGGAATTGGAAAGGTTCCTTGAGTTATACAATTAGAATAGGGATCTGAAAAAAGGTATGGGCCGCAACAACTTTGCGGCCCATACCTTTTTATGAATAGGCCCCCTTCCATTTTGGGAAGAGGGCAATCCGGCAATCGCTTACCGGTGCTTTGGGTTCACGAAAAAGAAATCCTTTGCAAAGGCGTCGTCCAGGCGCCCATCCAGCTTGTGCATCTGGCCTTTGCCGTAAACGGGCAGCTTTGAACCGTCATTATAAGGCAACGTGTACTTGTTAAATTCCTCCGAGAGCTGTAGTTGCATGGAGCGTACCACTTCGGCCATGGCAGGGTCTTCGTACCGATTGTGCTTTTCGTCCGGATCTTCGGTCAAGTGGTACAGTTCGCACGGGCCGTAAGGGTAACGGTGGATGTATTTATATTCCCTGGTGCGCAGCATCCGTACCGGGCCGTATTCATCCAGCACAAAAATGGAGTCCCGGCCGCTTTCCTCGGGCTGGCCCTGAAGCAGGCCGCAAAAGCTTTGCCCCGGGCTTTTTTCGTTGGGGGCGGAGGTGATACCGGCATATTCCAGCAGGGTGGCATACAGGTCGTAATGGCTGTAAAGCCCCTGCGGGATCGAAACAGCGGGAGAAAAGCCTTTCCGATATGCGATAAAGGGAATTTTGACCGAGGTTTCGAACATATTTTGCGGGAAGGTGGCGTTGCCTTTCCCCCAGCAGCCGTGATGCCCCATGCTTACGCCGTTGTCGGCGGTAAAGATTACCAGGGTATCTTCAGCGGACCCCGTTTCTTCCAGCTTCTTCAGGATCTTTCCAACTCCCTCATCCAGCGCGGTAATCGCGGCGTAATAGCCGCGGATATTCTCCCGGCGTTTTTCTTCGCAGTCGGCGTAGGGTGAGCTGTTGATCTGATTGGGATTGAGGGGCTCTATAGGGCAGGAATGGAAATCGCAGTTCTTGTACAGATCCAAATACTCTTTCGGATGGTTGTTCGCATCCCACGGGCTGTGGGGAGCCGTATAATGTACGCTGAGGTAGAAAGGGTTTTCCTCTTCGGCGAGTTCCCCGATGAATTCCACCGCTTTGTCGGTAATCAGGTGGGTAATGTATTCGTCCTTCAGTTCAATGGTTCCGTTTTCCACAACATCGGGATGAAAATATTCGCAGCCGCCGCGCCCGATGCTGTACCAGCGGGAAAAGCCGTGCTTGGGCCGGATGCTGTCCCCCAGATGCCATTTTCCGCTCAGGGCGCAGGTGTAGCCGCCGGCGGCGAGCGCGTCGGTGTAGGTTTTGAAATCCTCCAGGTAATCGACCGGCTTATCGTCTTCTTCATAAAGCGCTTGCAGAGGGTGCCCCTTCATTTTCTCTCGGTCTACGTTGCCGGCCCGTAGCCAATCCTGCACGCCGTGGCCGGAGGGCATCATGCCGGTCAGGATCGAGGCGCGCGCCGGGGAACACACCGGCGAGGCACAGTAAAAGTTCTCAAACCGCATGCCGTTATCCGCCATAAAGTCGAGGTTCGGCGTGATAATTTCGTCGTTGCCCGCGCTGCCCAGCGACCAAGCGCCCTGGTCGTCGGCCAAAATAAATATGATGTTTGGTTTTTTGCTCATGGTGTTTTTCCTTTCCCCTGTCATAAAAGTTGTAAAATATCATTGGGAACGGCGGCCAGGCAGTCGGCCCCCGCTTCTTCCAGTTCTTTTTGCCCGCGGAAGCCCCACAAGGCCCCGCAGCAGCGCACTTGGGCGTTGTGGGCGGTGTGCACATCTACATTGCTGTCGCCGATATAAAGGCATTCTTCTTTTTTTACGCCGCATTCCCGGATCATTTCATTCAAGGCGGCGGGGTCTGGCTTTTTTTCATACTGCGGCCGCTTTCCGTACATGGCGGTAAAATGGGCTTCGGGGAAATAACGCCGGACGATTTCCCCTACAAACTCATCCGGTTTGTTTGAAAGCACTGCTGTCAAGATCGTCCTCTTTTCCAGTTCCTTTAAAAGCTCGGCGCAGCCGTCGTACGCGCGGGTTTTGTCAAAGGAATGCGCCCCGTACCAGCGGTCGAATTCCAGCTTCAGGGTATCCAGCTGTTCCTGCGTACAGCCTTGGGGCGCGGCGCGGCGCAGCAAAAGGAGCACGCCGTCCCCCACAAATTGGCGGTAAGCATCGTAAGGATGCTCCGAAAAGCCTTGTAGCCGCAGGGCACGGTTGGTGGCGTCCGCCAGATCCTCTAACGAATTTACGAGCGTACCGTCCAGGTCAAAAATACAAAATCGCGTCATGGTTTCATCCTTCTTCGCAGACTTTTCATCGATGTCCTTCTAAAGATCCGCCAGGATATCCTCAATGCTTTCGTTCGGATCGTCCTCTTCCGGGGGATTTTTAGGGGGAGTTTTTCCCCCTCCGCGTTTGCGGATATAGAAGACAAAAACAACCGCCAATACAATTATAGCCGCAGTACCGATTAGAACCAGTGAAACGCCGAACCAGTTTGGCGTATTGCCGTTGTAGATAATCTCCGTATCGCCGCTGTCAAGGTCGAAGGTAACCGTACCCTCCGGTCCCTGATCCAAACGGACTTTGTTGGAAGAGGTTTTACTTTTGTATTCCAGGTGATCAAGCCGTTCCTTACCGTTGGTTTGGATGGTATAGGAGATCGGGGTGTCTTCGTGCCCTCCTGCAAATAGATGCTCCATATGCAGGGCGTCTGTCATGGAGGTCCGGCGATGGATTTCCGCCGCGCCGCCTTCGCTGTGATAATCCATGAGGTTGCCGTCGCCAAACAGGGCGGTTGCCTGGGCGGAGAGTTCCTCAGCGGTACCGCTCATCACCAGGCGGCAAACGGGCCCGCTTTCCCCTGCAACGGCCGATACTTCAGCGCCAGAAGCACGAGCGGAAAAATAGTCGGCTGCATACTGCGCCCCCTGTGCGTCCCCGTCTGCAAAAAGAAATTCCACGGTGCGCTCAAAGGAACCCCGGCCCAGGCAGGAGAGGGTTATATTTGTTTTTTGAAGCGGGAAGGAGGTTTCCTCCGGGATGCGAAGACGAAGGTACGAGGCGTTCTGGGTAATCTCGCAGGCCGCAATGGAGGAAGATCCGATTTGTTTCCATACGCCTCTTTCCATGGTTTGTACCGATACCCGTTGTTCTCCTTCCTCCACCGTATATCGATACGTCAGCAGGACGTTTCCGCCGGCAGAATAGCCCGACAGGTCAAGCCGTTCCTCAAACGAGTTGTTGGCCGTAAACGGAAGGGCTTCCGCCTGGTTGGCCCCATAGGAGATACCGCCGGTCAGCTGGGAGTTAAAGAGCAGGCTGGTCGCCTGTTCCAGTTTTTCAAGTGAAAAGCGATCCATACGCACCGTATATTTGCGCCCGGAGGGAAAGTCTTCCCAGGAGGCGTAGGCCCCGCACGCCGTACGGGCGTTTAGATAGGAGATCAGATCTTCGCCCAAAGCGTCGGTCGTGGCTCTGGGGAAGGCGAACACGACGGTCCGGTCATAGTCTCCGTCCGTCCGGCGGGTGGTGGAGATCTCGATAGAGTCCACGGAATAACCGCTGACGGCGTTTAGGTCGATGCGGCTTGCGGCGGCTTGGCTGTATTCCCCTACACGGATCGCCGTGCTGCCGCATGAAAAAGAGCTGGGCATTTGGGAGGAAAGGCCGCGGTTCTGTATTTCCTGAAGCAGCCAGCCGAACAGCTCGCTGCTGTCAAAATCTTCCCGCAGCCTCCAGCCGGAAGCGAGGATGGTATCGGGCATGGCGAATACAACCTCAGGAGCCCTTCCAAGTAGGGAGGACAGTTTGGCTACGTAATCCTCGTGTGACTGAAACCGCAAAATAAACCGGTAACCGTCAGCTTCCTTGCTGTAGGATAGCTCCTTAGGGCAGGCCTCGTTGAGCAAAGCGTCAAGCGAGAGGCCCGCCTCCCCATCCAGGTCAACGCCGGGTAACGTGAGTTTCATAGAACGTTCACCGGAACAGGAAGAATCCAGCGTGAGCAGGGTATCCACACAGCCTGCGTTGTTCGCGCAGCCGGCGGGAAACAGTAATAGGAAACACAAAAAAGCAAGGGATGCAATTGTTAACCTGGTTCGTGCCGGCACAACCAGCCGCCTCCTTTCGTTCAGGATGGGTTAAAACATCATCCTAACAACAGCCGCCAAAGCCTGGTTTACGATTGGGGAACCTGCAGTGTGCTGGCCGCATAGCGCGCGACATCCGCCACCGCAGGGGAAGTGCCGTCTCCCTTGTCTTCGGCGGTGATGGAAACCAGGTAATGGTCCACCAGCGGGTAAAATTGGGTATAGGTCGTAGCCGAGCCGTCCGGCTGGGTTACGGTGTATTCCGCAACAAACACATCTCCGTAGGAAGCCCGGAAGTCGGAATATTTAAATTCCGAAAGGGTGGCGTCCGGGAAAATCTCCGCTACCTGTTGCGGCAGGCTTTTTCGCATGGCGTCGCTGAATTTGACGAGGGTGTACTTGCCCAGGTCGGTCGGTTCGGCGGATAGATTGAAAGTAGAACCGCCGGCTCCGCCTTCGGAGGGAGTGTACACCAGGATATCGCTGCCGTCCGCAGCGTCAATCCGGCCCCAGGAGGCGGGCAGCTCCACGGTAAAGCCTTTGTAGGAAACTTTCTGGGTTTCATAATCGGGCTCTTCTACCTGAACCGGTTCCCGGTATTGAAACAAGGAGGAGATGTCCATCTCGCACGAGGTAAAGCTCAGCAAAGCGGCCAGGGCCAGAATCAAAGCCAATATTTTTTGGAAACGTTTCAATGGGTTCCTCTCCTTTGGAAAGATTTCTTGGTATTCCGAAAAATAGCGGGACGCCCGCCCAAAAGGCCGCAAACGCCCCGCCGTTTTTTTCATCAGAATTGCAGTTTTTTTGCAATATAATGGTGCAGGTCCTTGATGGCAATGCGTTCCTGCTGCATGGTGTCGCGGTCGCGCACGGTAACGCAGCCGTCCGTTTCGCTGTCAAAATCGTACGTCAGGCAGAAGGGGGTGCCGATTTCATCCTGCCTGCGGTAACGCTTGCCGATGGAGCCGGTGTCGTCAAAATCTACCATAAAGTATTTGCTTAGGGTGGTATAGACTTCTTCCGCCTTTTCGCTCAGTTTTTTGGAAAGGGGCAGCACGGCCGCTTTAAAGGGGGCAAGCGCCGGATGTAGGCGAAGCACAACACGGGTATCCTTTTCATCAAGCTGTTCCTCGTCGTATGCTTCGCACAGGAAAGCTAAGGCCACACGGTCGGCGCCCAAGGAAGGCTCCACTACATAGGGTACATAGCGGGTGTTGTCGGTTTGATCAAAGTATTCCAGGCTCTTGCCCGAATGGTTTTGGTGCTGGGTAAGGTCGTAGTCGGTGCGGTCGGCAATGCCCCACAGCTCGCCCCAGCCGAACGGGAAGAGGTATTCGATATCGGTCGTCGCCTTGGAATAAAAAGAAAGCTCTTCTTTGGCATGGTCGCGCAGGCGCATGTTCTCTTCCTTCATGCCAAGGGAAAGCAGCCAGTTTTTGCAGTAATCCTTCCAATAATAGAACCAGTCGAGGTCGGTGCCCGGCTTGCAGAAAAATTCCAGCTCCATCTGCTCGAACTCGCGGGTGCGGAAGGTAAAATTGCCGGGGGTAATTTCATTGCGGAAAGATTTGCCGATCTGCGCCACGCCGAACGGCAGCTTGCGGCGGGTAGTGCGCTGAATGTTGGCAAAATTAACAAAGATGCCCTGGGCGGTTTCGGGCCGCAGGTACAGCTCGTTTTTTGCGTCTTCCGTCACGCCCTGAAAGGTTTTGAACATCAGATTAAATTTCCGGATTTCCGTAAAATTAGTGCTGCCGCAATCCGGGCATTGTATCCCGTGTTCCTTAATAAAATCCATCATCTGCTCGTTGCTCCAGCCGTCGGCGGTCTGGCCGGTGTAATCTTCAATCAGCTTGGCGGCGCGGTGACGGCTTTTGCAGTCGCGGCAGTCCATCAGCGGATCGGAAAAGCCGCCTACATGGCCGGAGGCCACCCACACCTGCGGGTTCATCAGGATGGCGCAGTCAAGGCCCACGTTGTACTTGTTTTCCTGCACGAACTTTTTAAGCCACGCTTTTTTTACGTTATTTTTAAACTCCACGCCCAGCGGGCCGTAATCCCAAGTATTGGACAGGCCGCCGTAAATCTCGGAGCCGGAATAGACAAATCCCCTGTTTTTGCAAAGGGCAACCACTTTATCCATGGTTTTCTCGGTGTTTAGCATACAGTTCCCTCCATATACGATATAAAATATATTCTAATGCACGGGGGTGGAAAAGTCAATAAACTACAATAGGGATTTACCTGCCTTATTATACGGGCGAGGACGGGCGTAGGGAAATGACAAGGAGCTTCATAACGGGATGAAATAACCGTGAACCAATAGAACCTTAGACGGGATATGGCGGGCACTTTCTATACAAAATGAAATAATCGATGACATAATAATGAGATTTGATTTTATGAAACGTAAAATGAAAAAACAGTAATATCATTGACAATCGAAAAAAGGATGTGTACAACATTTTAGTCATCAAATAGGGGGAGCATCTGAAACAGTCAAAACTCGGAGTTTAAAAAAGAGGGTACAAAATAAACGTTCATTAAGAAAACCAAATTTTTCATCTGTTTTGCGGCGGGCGTGTTGCCGACGCTCTCGGCTACCTGTTCTTAATTCAAAAGCCGAAAAAGGCCGCAAGAGTCAATCCCGGCCAAGAAATAAGGGGCGTGGAAGGCTACATGGAATCGGTTTTACAGAAGAAAGGCGGCGGGGCTTTTGAACCCCGCCGCTTTCTTGGAATGCGCAGCCGCGCTTATTTGCCATCCTTTTTGAAGATAACCCACTTGCTCAGCACGTAATTGACAAGGATAACGATGACGTTCATCCCGATTTTTGCAATGCCGAAAGCAACGCCCAAGCAGTCTACGAGCAGCCACATACCGGCAAGCTCCAAAAGCAGGGAGAAAAGGCGTGCGGAAACAAAGGCAGAAAGCTCACGCAATAGAAGCGATCCCTGCCAGCTCTTGCTTTCGAAGACATACAACTTATTGGTGACAAAAGCGAACGAGACGGAAATCACCCAAGAGATACAATTGGAGGTCAGGTTCAGCACCTCCGGCACCGCAATGGGAAGGGTGTGGTAGCACAAAACCGAAACCACCCAGCTGATGGCGGTTGTGAGCACACCGAACACAATATAAAGGATCGTTTCCTTATTGACCACTTTGTGAAAAAGAGATTTTATCCGCTCCATTTGTCAGAATCCCTTCTGTTTTATTTTCCAATATAGTGTATCATATTGCAGATTTCAATTCAATGCAGTAAAATGAGAAAAGAAAACTCACCAAGCGAGGGCTGCCGATGATGGAAATAAGAAAGATTAAAGCGCAGGCCGTTACTGAAACGGTCCGGCGCCTGTTTATGGATTGTAATTATTACATAGGGGAGGACATTGAACGCGCCCTGCGCCAAGCCGAAGAGCGGGAAAGTTCTCCCGTAGGGCGCGAGGTGCTCGCGCAGCTTCTGGAAAACAACCGGATCGCCGCCGAGGAACAGATCCCCCTTTGCCAGGATACCGGTATGGCGGTACTCTTTGTAGAATACGGCGACCATGTGGTTATGGAGGGCGGCGGTTTCCAGGATGCGGTGCAGGAGGGCGTGCGCCAAGCCTACCGGGACGGGTACCTGCGCAAATCGATGGTAGACGACCCGGTGATCGACCGGGTGAATACCGGCGACAATACCCCCGCCGTCATCTATACCGAAATTGTACCCGGAAATACCATTTCTATTCTGGCGGGAGGCAAAGGGTTCGGCAGTGAGAATATGTCGGCCATCCGGATGCTGACGCCTTCCAAGGGGCTTGACGGGGTGAAGCGGTTTATCCTGGATACAGTGTTTGCCGCCGGGCCGAACCCCTGCCCGCCCATTGTGGTAGGCGTGGGGATCGGGGGAACCTTTGAAAAGGCCGCCCAGCTGGCCAAAAAGGCGACCCTGCGTTCAATCGATACCCACAACAGCGACCCGCGTTACGCCGCCCTGGAGGAGGAGCTGCTCCAGCAGATCAATAAAATGGGCTTCGGCCCGGCGGGCCTTGGCGGCAATACCACCGCTTTGGGGGTCAACATCGAGACATACCCCACCCACATCGCCGGGATGCCGGTGGCGGTAAACATATGCTGCCATGCGGCGCGGCATAAAAGCGCGATTATTTGAGGGAGGGAATGCGAGGATGCAGAAAAAAATACGCCTTCCTCTCACCGAGGAAAGCATAAAAAACCTGCGCGCAGGGGACAGCGTCCTGCTGACAGGGACCATACTGACCGGCCGGGATGCAGCGCACAAGCGGCTGTACGAACGGCTGCAGGCGGGCAAGCCGCTGCCTGTGGAACTGCGTGGCGAAGTGATTTATTATGTCGGCCCGGCGCCCGCCAAACCGGGGTATGCGGTGGGCCCGGCCGGCCCTACGTCCAGTTATCGTATGGATGCCTACACGCCTGCTTTGCTGGATCTTGGGCTGAAAGGGATGATCGGTAAGGGGGCGCGTTCCCCGGAGGTGATAGAGGCCATCAAGCGCAACGGCTGCGTGTATTTTGCGGCTGTGGGGGGCGCGGCCGCCCTGATAGCCCGCAGCATCAAACAGGAGGAACTGCTCTGTTATG
>CAMMKL010000056.1 GCA_946497265.1 uncultured Clostridia bacterium
AACAAAAGAAAAAACACCCCCCGCGCCGGCATGAGGCGCTTACAATAAAACATTAAGTCATTTTTAGAACTAGGTTGGGAAACCGGAAAAAGGTTCTTTCCTAAAACAAAAGAACAAATAAAAAAGCCCCTTTCCAAATAAAGGAAAGAGGCTCGCCCGCATGGGCAAAAACTAAAACATCCTCGCTGCCTGCAAGGCCAGATGCAGCGCCCGCGACGACGCAAGATAGCGGATCATCTCCCTTTCTTCGGGATACCCCCGGCTCAACCGGGTCTCCACTACGGTGGTCATCACATCGCTGTCAATCCCTATATAAACCAGCCCCACAGGCTTTTCCGGCGTGCCGCCCTGAGGCCCGGCGATCCCGGTGGTAGAAACGCCGATATCCGCCCCGGAAATCCTCCGGACGCCTTTCGCCATCTCGGCCGCAGTCTGCGGCGATACCGCCCCGAACTGCTCCAACGTCTCATGCCGCACACCCAGAAGCTTTTCTTTGATCGCGTTGGCATAGGAACACACGCCGCAGTCGAACACGCCGGATGCGCCGGCAACCTCGGTAATGCGCTTGCCCACAAGCCCGCCCGTACAGCTTTCCGCCGTGGCCACCTTGCGCCCTTTTTTCAGCAGCTCCTCCACCAGGGCATGCTGCAAATCCGCGACGTCCACGCCGTAAACGGCGTCCCCCAGAATCTCGCACAGCTCCTTCACCACAGGCTGGGTCAGTGCGCGCGCTTCTTCGGCGCTTTTGGCGGACGCCGTCACTCGAAGGAGCATTTCGCCGTCTTTGGCATACGGGGCGATGGTGGGGTTTTCTGCTTTCTCCATTTTTTCCCGCAAAATGGATTCCACCTTCGATTCCCCCATACCGAACACATGGATGTTGCGGGAAACCAGGGTTTTGTCGGATTGATTGCTCAGGTAGGGCATTACCCGGCTTTCAAACATGGCGGCCATCTCGCGCGGCGGGCCGGGCAGCAAAATCACCGCCTTGCCTTTTCCCTCCACAATCAGCCCCGGCGCCGTGCCGTTGGGGTTATCCAATACAATGGCGCCTTCGGGCATCATGGCCTGCTTTTCATTGTTTTTCGTCATCTCCCGGCCAATCCGTTCAAAAAAACTTCGTATTTTTTGCAGGCATTCCTCGTTCAAAACCAGCTTTTTCCCAAAAAGCTCCGCCACGGTCTCTTTGGTCAGGTCGTCATACGTCGGGCCAAGCCCGCCGGTCGTTATCACAAGGTCGCTGCCCTTTAGCGCGCGCTCCAGTTCTTCCCGCAGGCGGCGGGGGTTATCCCCCACTACCGATTGGTGATAAACCGCTACGCCCGCCCGCGCCAGGCCGCGCGCGATGTACGCGGCGTTCGTATTGACGGTATCGCCCAACAATAGTTCCGTTCCCACACAGAGGATTTCCGCTTTCATATGCAAGACTTCCCTTTCTATCCTAAAATACAAAATTTACTGTATCATAGATCCTCCCCAATTTCAAACACTATCCGTAAGACATCTTGCGCTTCCCTTGAATTCACAGATTATTAACAATACTCCCTTGGAAAAGGGGTACAATACATACTAGAATTTAGTTAGCTGTCTAACTGTTTGACGGCTAACTATTTGGAATGTTAAGCATCTCAAAAGGAATGATAAAGGATGGAGCTGATGGTATGACGGATACAGCCGCTTGCATTGACAACAAATTGGCCTTTTCCACATTTCGGGCTTTGATCAGTACCAGCCGCTTACAGGATAAAAAGCTGCAAAACGCATTGGCCGGCCTGGATGTCCATCCGGCCCAGTATAGCTGCCTGTTCGTTATTTGTGAACACGAAGGGGTCAACCTGCGGCAGCTGGCGGAAGGCCTGCACGTGGAAAATTCCACCGCATCGGTCACAGTCCGGCGCATGGAAAAAGCCGGGTTCGTCATCCGGCTCCCCGACGAAACAGACAGCCGCATGACCCGGCTGTACCCTACCGAATACGGCAGAAAACAGTTTGAAAAATCCAAGCGTGTGATTGGGGAGTTTATCAACCGCTGCTTTGGCTTTTTATCGGAAAAAGAGCAGCGCACCTTGTTCCAGCTTTTGGGGAAGGTTTCTTCAAAGCTGGAGCAGTACAGTTTTTGCTCCGGTCAGGAGTAGTATACTCAGGAGGGATCGTATTATGTTCAAAGACGCTTCGTTTTGGCAAATTATCGTGGGCAATGTTATTACGGCCGCTTTGTGGTGCCTTGCCATGTTTGTGCTGTGTATCTCCTTCAAACCCTCCTTTTTCAGCGAAAAGAAGGGGCTTTACTTGCCAAGGGAATGGGAGAAAAACGGGAAATGGTACGCCAAATACCTAAAAATCAATGTTTGGAAAGACCATCTTCCGCAGCATAACGGAAAAAAAGGGTTTTCTAAGGAACATTTGGGGAACCATATTACAGTAGAATATATCGACCGTTTTATTATGGAAACCTGCCGGGGGGAATGGGACCACTGGATGTGCGCGATGTATTTCTTTGTGTCCCTGTTAATCAACCCGTTGGGCATTGGATTAATCCTCGGGCTGTTGATCTTTATCGGCAACCTGCCTTTTATCGCCATCCAACGCTACAACCGTTTGCGCCTGCAGATTCTGCGCAAGCGCGTGCTGCGTGAGCAGCAGCGCATGGGCCGGGCACAAAACGAAGAAACCGTAATGGCTTAACCGCAGCCGCCGGTCTTGCATCAGACCGGCGGTTGTTCTATTACAAAACGCTGGGAGGGAACCTGCATGGCCCTGATCGGGCAAATGAAGCTGGCGGATTTCTGCCTGAAGCTTTACCGGGGCGACTTGGAGCGCCTGTGCGGATACGAATATGTTCCGCAAAAAAAAGAATATATCCCGGGAACGGAAAAAAGCGACCCGCTGCCGCGCTCCACGCCGGAGGCGCAGGGCGTCCCTTCCAAACTTGTGGAACAGTTCCTTCGGGATTTGGCGGCGTTAAAAGGCGCCGATACCCATTCGGTGGTCATCCTGCGCCACGGCGTACAGATCGCCCAGGCGCATTTCAAGCCGTATCGCGGGGATTATCCCCATATCCTGTATTCCCTAAGCAAAACCGTGACGGCCACGGCGGTAGGCTTCGCCGTACAGGAGGGGCTGCTCTCTCTTGACGACCGCCTCGTCGATTTATTTTCCGACAAAGCGCTTCCCATCCCCCTGCGCAACGGCCGGCTTAACGCCCTTACCATCCGGCATCTGCTCACCATGCAGAGCGGTGTCAAATTCAACGAGCTTAGTTCGGTTTTGGAGCGCGACTGGGCAAAGGGCTTCCTGCAATCGGAATTCGCGTTCGAACCGGGTTCCCGGTTTTCCTACAACAGCATGAACAGCTACATGCTTTCCGCCGCCGTCTGCCGCAAAGCCGGTATGGGCCTGGTGGAATACCTGGCCCCGCGGCTCTTTGCACCCCTTGGCATCCGCGGCGTGCAATGGGAAACCTGCCCCAATGGGATCGAGAAGGGCGGCTGGGGGCTGATGCTCCGCCCGGAGGATATGGCAAAGCTCGGCCTGCTTTATCTGCAAAAAGGCTGCTATTCGGTAGACGGCAGGATGCGCCGCCTGCTTTCCGTAGACTGGGTGCGGCAGGCTACTGCCAACCAGACCGGATGCTGCGAAGGCGCGCCGCACGGCTACGGCTTTCACATATGGCTGTGTAAACGGCCCGGCGTCTACAATTTTAACGGCATGTTCGGCCAATACGTTATCGTGCTGCCCAAAAGCGATATGGTGGTGGCCATTACCGGCGGCAGCCGGAACCTGATGCCGGAAAGCGGCACGCTGGGGCTAGTACAGGATACCTTCGGTGGGAGGGAGCTTCTTTCCGCCGGCCCTTTGCCCAAGGATATCCGCGCCCTCAAAAGCATGGTGCGAACTATGCAGGGGCTTACCTTATTGAAAAAAGAAGTCCTGCCCCGGCGCACCCCCGCAAGCCTTTTCCGCCGTTTGGCCGGCCGCAAAAAGGAACCGACCAACGCCGAACGGCGTTACAACGGCACGCAGTACTCCTTAAGCAAAAGCTTTGGTTCCCTGCTGCCTCTCATCTTGCAGTGCGTGCACAATAACTTTACAGGCGGGCTGCAAAAGATCGGCTTTGCGTTTCAGCCCGGGGAATGCCTGATTACCGTCACCGAACACGACACCCTATATGTGATACCCGCAGGCACGGACGGCGTCCCCCGCTATACCAATATAACGATCAACGGGGAACCTTACCATCTGGGAAGCTACGCCCGCTGGACGACCGACGAAGACGACCGGGACGTACTAAAGCTGTATCTTTCTTTTGTGGAGACGCCCGATACCCGCATCATAAAATGCATCTTTGAAGACGGAGGGAAACTGACGGTCAAATTTGACGAACGGCCCAGCGCATTGCTCGCCTTCCAAATGATGACGGATTCCTTTCAACTGGATCTGCATATCAACGATTATATCAGCCACAGGCTCCATAAGCTCCTTCTCCCTGTGGCGGAAGGCGTAAAAGAATAAGTCAAAAAGCACCGCAAACAACTCGGAACAAAAAAAGAGGCTTGCCTTATGTACCAGGAGGCAAGCTTCTTTTTGTCATATTAATACAATTTCAGAAAAGTAGTATCCGTCTCCTCGTACGGCATAGGCGAATACCCATGGTAGTCCGTATAGAGATTTCTTAAAAAGTCCTCCCCGCTCTCCGCTTCTTGCTGAAAATGCAGGAAAGCATAGCATACCGGCGTAAACGTATCGGAGGAAATCGCGGCCAGCAGATATTTGCCGTTCGCACAGCATTCCATAGACCAAACCACCGGGTCGTCCGGATCCGCTAATAGCATCTCTTCCAAAAACATGGCTTCCATAAATTCTCCCGGAAACATAGATTCCAGGGAATAAAGCTTGCCCTTCAGCCGTTCAAATGCACGGACAATCTTCTGATAATTTGCGGAAAGCAGGCCGTAATTCTCCATCGGTTCCAACTGCATCTCCCGCACGCTTCTGACAGGGTCGGGCGGTGCAGGCAGCACGCTGCCCTCTTGATAACAGCTTACATATAAAATTTCCTCGGAATAACCCGCCGCGGTGATCCTCCACTGCCCGCCGCTTGCGTCGGTAAACAACAGGTCGGAAAAAAAGACGTATTGCCCGTCGTTATCCGCCTTCATCCGATCCGACGGCAAGGCCCATGTACTGGTATATTTCTCCATGATAAGGGAGTCGATCTTTAGCCCGTACAGAATATCCAGATAATCCCGCAGATGTGTCAAAAAGGTCCGCTGAAGCTGAAGCACCGGCTCCTGCAAAGGGGAATCCTGGGCGACCCTTACGCGGGTGGAAAACGTCCATGGAAAATAAGCCTGAGGGTCCACCGGGTTAGACGGCGTCCGGATGATCTCCTGCGGGGTATTGATTTCCACCTCGCAGGGCGCCACCTTGCCGTCGTCATCCTCCGTGGCGGCCGGAAGCACAAAGCTCGAAAACAGGGTCCCCGCCAGCAAGACGGCGGCGGCGATCAAAACGGTTAGAAAATTGGCGGCAAAACGGCTCATGGCGTTACCTCCTTTTCATCCGGAAAGCGCACGGTAACCGCCGTTCCCTTGCCGGGGGTACTATCGATCACCAGCTCGGCACGATGCTTTTTGGCGATTTCAGCGCAAAGGGCAAGCCCCAGGCCGGCCCCTCCGCTTTTTCGCGACCTGGCTTTGTCCACCCGGTAAAACGGTTCAAAGATCCGCTTTTGTTCCTCTTTCGGGATACCATGCCCTTCGTCCGAAACCGTGATCTCCAGGCGCTTATCTTCTGTTTTCCGCGCCGAGAGCGTAACCAGGCCGTTTTCCGGGGAAGCCTTGATCGCGTTGTCGATTAGATTATAAAGAAGGGATTTGATCAATTCCCGATCTATGGTGATCCGGCCTCCCACCGGTTCGCAGCAAAGGCGCACCTTGCGGTTGGCCGCAATGGGCTCCTCCGCTTCATAGATTTCCTGAAGCAGCCCTTCTACTTCCACCGGCTTAAAGGTGGGCGGCTGGCGCAGCAGGATCAGCTCCATCAGCTTAGAGGAAATGGCCTTCAGGTATTTTCCTTCTTTGTAAATGCTTTCGGCATAGTCGTGCACCGTTTCCTCATCCAGGCGCGCGTTGCACAGCAAATCCGAGAACCCGATGATGGAAGTAAGCGGCGTTTTCATCTCGTGGGTCATATTGTCGATAAAATTCTTGCGTTCCTCCGCTACGCTTTCCAACTGGCCGATCTTCTGCTGGATCGCGTCGGACATACGGTTAAAATCGCCGGCCAACTGGCCGACCTCATCCTTGGACCGGATGTCGATGTGGTGGTACTGGCCCTCGGATACCAACCGGGTCGAGCGGCGCAGCTTATTGATGCGGCTGGTAAGCATGCGTGAAACAAACAACAGGATCGCCGCTACCACCACCGAAACGATCGGCCCCACAACGCTGAAAAACATCAGTTGTTCGCCCCGTACCTCGTAGATGCTGGTAATATCCTTGATGGTGGTAAAGAAATAGGTCTCGCTTTGGATCACTACAGGCGAGGAAATGTACAGATACACCTGCCCACTGTCTTCATCTTTGCCGATAAGCTGCCGCGCGCCGCCCTCTTCCAGGATGCCGTAGAGCAATTGCGGGGGGAGTTCGTTATCAAAATTGGAAAACAAACGGGCACCCTCGGAGGAATTGAGCTGGATAAAAAGCTTATCCAGGGCAAACTGGTAGGAGAAGCCGCGTGCAATCTGGGCAATGCGGGAAGCGTCGAACGGGTCTTCGCTGGACCGATAGCGTTCGTACAAAACGTTGGTCTGGAAAGAAGAGACTACAATGCTGTACATCTCTCGGGAAGAAGCAAGTTCTTTTTCCCGGTTTAAACGGTGGTTATTGCCGATGAGCATATAAGCGATGATATTGATCGCCACTGTCAGTACCGTAAGGGAGATGAGAAAGATCTTTTGCCAAAAGCGCATCCTCTATCCCTCCAGGCGGTATCCGACCTTAAAGACAGTCTTCAGGCATTCTTCCAGCCCCAGTTTTTTGCGCAGACGCTGTACGTGGTTATCGACTGTGCGGGTCTCTATATTGGCCGAGCATTCCCATACGTCGTCTAAAATCTTGTCGCGGGAAAGGGCGACGTTTGGATGCTTTAAAAAAAGGACCAGCAGTTCGTACTCCTTGGGGGTTAGCTCTACAAGCTCCCCGCCTCGCCGGACACTGCGTTCCTCCATATTGACCACGATATCCCGGAAATCCAGCACCCGGCGGTCCCGATGGTATCGCCGCAGGACGATTTCAATGCGCGCCAATAGCTCCAAAGGCTCAAACGGCTTGACTATGTAATCCTCTGCCCCGGATTTTAATCCCTTTACCCGGCTGTCCACATCCCCTTTGGCGGTCAGGAATATTACCGGCACCTCATAACGGCGGATGTTTTCCATAATTTCAAACCCGTCCATTCCGGGCAACATCACATCAAGCAGTATTAAATCAAAATCGTTGTTGCGTATCATATGTACGGCATCCCCCCCGTTGAAACAGGGGGTGCTTTCGTATCCTGAAATTTTCAGGCTCGCGGATATCAGTTTGGAAATGGTGGGGTCATCCTCCACCACAAGTATTCTCGGCATAACTATTTCTCCTGCATCTTGGAATAAATATATTCTTCCAGGCATATTCCCCGGCTTGCAATCTCTTTGGCAGCTTCCTTTCCAACATACCGGTAGTGCCAAGGCTCAAAATCTATCCCGGTGATGTCCACTTTGTCCCGCGGGTACCGTTCAATAAAACCGTAATCGGCGGCATGCTTGTCCAGCCATGCGTACGCATCAGTGGAATAAAAGTCATCCTGTACACCGTTCAGGTCAATTGCCAGTCCCGTCTGGTGTTCGCTGTAGCCCGCCGGCATCACCAGGCGCACCGCCTGTACGGCTGCCTCGGAACTTGTCAGCCCGTTCTGCACGTGGGAGTTGATCTCCTGCTCCAATAACTGCGCCTGGCGCGATTTGCTTCGGTACGCCGAGCTAATCCACAAGCTGATCCCATCCTCCCGGGCGTCTGCGATCATCGCCTGCAAATCCTCCAGAATACGCTTGTCCACGGTGATGTTTTCATAGGCGGTGTCGTCGGGCTGTACCTCCCAGCTGTCAGGCACCGGATTGTTGGCGTTAACCACAATCAGGCGCCAATCCGCCTGCTGGTTCCAATCCTCAAACGAGGTGTCCCTCGTGAGGGCGGTCGGCTGTGGCGCGATGGATACGTTCTGGGACGGAGGCGCTGTGGAGGCTTGCCCCGCCTGCCCATTGCCCTCCTGATTGCTTTGCGGTGTTTTTTGAAGCATGTTTCCAACCGCATAAATCCCGCCGGCAAAAACGGCGAGCGTCAGGACCGAAGCGGTGATGATGACCGCGCGGTTGCGGATGGTGCGCGCCCTTCTGGAAGGACGATACCGGTTTCTATATGCACGCATGGATATTCTCCTTTAAAGAAAATGATGTAAAAAATCGTATTTTACCATCCTATTGTACGATAAAAAACAAAAAAAATACATCTCTTTCCTGCAAGAAACTTGTAATTTTCTTGTAAACTTTGTGTAGACTAACCGGCTAAATTCGGCTGTTCTACTGACGATTCTGTTATAAGCGGAAAGCTCCTATATGCAGCAACGGCGCAGAGGGCTTCCTCCACGCCGTTATATTATCGTTTATTTAACTACATTAGAATTTCTTGCGCGCCACGTACGTGGTATGCAGGATTTCATGCGCTTTGTGGCCGCCGGGTTCGCCCAGATATTCCGCGTACAGCTTTTTGATGATCGGGCTTTCGTGGGACTTGCGCAAGGGCAGGTCCCGACCCTCCTCATACAAGGCTTTCGCACGCAGGGCTTTCAAATCGGTGAAATTGCGCACCGATGCCGGCTGGATCGGCTGACCGCCGCCGTTTACGCAGCCGCCTGGGCAGCACATCACTTCTATAAAGTGGTAGCTCTTTTCGCCGTTCTTTACCTGCTTTAAGAGCTTATCGACATTCTTCAGGCCGCTGACAACCGCTACGTTGACGTCCATACCGGCAATCTTATAGCTCGCTTCCTTAATGTCGTTGGTACCGCGTACCTCTTTGTATTCAATATCCTCTACCGAACGGCCTTCCAAGGTGTCGGCAGCTGTACGCAGGGCGGCTTCCATCACGCCGCCGGTCGCGCCGAAGATCGCCCCGGCGCCGGTGGATTCGCCCAAAGACGGATCAAACTCCTCATCCGGCAGCAGTTCGAATTTGATGTGGGCGCGGTTGATAAGGCGTGCAAGCTCGCGGGTGGTCAGGGCGATATCCACATCGGGTACGCCCGCGGCAGCTTCGTCTTCGCGCTGTACCTCGAACTTTTTAGCGGTACAGGGCATGATGCTTACTACTACAATATCCTTGGGATCCAGCCCTTCCTTCTGGGCGTACCAAGTTTTGATGATCGCACCCGTCATCTGCTGGGGGGATTTGCAGGAAGAAAGGTTCGGCAGGAATTCCGGATAATAGTGTTCGCAGAATTTGACCCAGCCGGGCGAACAGGAGGTAATGATCGGCAGCGGGCCGCCGTTTTTCACGCGGCTGATAAACTCGTTGGCCTCTTCCATGATGGTGAGGTCTGCGCCGAAGTCGGTGTCGAATACCTTATCAAATCCCAAGCGGCGCAGTGCGGCGACCATCTTCCCTTTTACGTTGGTCCCCACCGGCAGGCCGAAAGCCTCTCCAAGGGTGGCGCGGATTGCAGGAGCGGTCTGCACGATTACATGCTTATTCGGGTCGTTGAGGGCAGCGATGACCTCCTCGCACTGGTCGCGTTCGGTCAAAGCGCCCGTCGGGCAGTTGACGATGCACTGGCCGCAGGAGACGCACGCGACGTCGCCCAGGCTCTTTTCAAAGGCACAGGCGATGTGGGTATCGAAACCACGGCTATTCGGGCCGATCACGGCGACCTGCTGCTGTTCGCAGGCGGCCACGCAGCGGCGGCACAGGGTGCACTTATTGTTGTCGCGCACCAGATGCAGGATAGTTTCTGATTTTTCGTATTG
>CAMMKL010000057.1 GCA_946497265.1 uncultured Clostridia bacterium
GGAATGGGCGTTGGTAAACCGCTCGCCCTTGTGCGCAAGATTGTCGAGGTTTGGGGTTTCCACCACGGGATGGCCGTTGATGCCCAAGCAGTCGCCGCGCATCTGATCCACCGTGATTAATAATACGTTAGGTCTCATGGCTTTCATCCTTTCTTTGTTTTCCTTCCAGAAGTCGCTCCAGGAATCGATGGATATCCCGGTACACTTCCTCTTTATTGGTTTCATTGAGCAGCTCATGCCGCGCACCCGGATAGAGCTTTATCGTAACAGCATGCCCGCTTTTTTCAAGGCGGCGCGCAATTTTGCGAACACCCTTTCCAAAATCGCCGACCGGATCTTTGTCCCCCGCGATGAAAAAAACCGGTATATAGGGAAATCCCCGGTACCACTCCGGGGAATTGACCCGCTCAAGCAAAACAATCAATTCCCGATACCCGGACGTTGTAAAAGGAAATCCGCACAAAGGATCCGCATTAAAGCGTTCCACCGCTTTTTCGTCGCGGGAAAGCCACTCATTTTCCATCCGGTTGGGGGCGAACGGTTTGTCGTACTGCCCGGTGGTGAGACGCTGCAGCCGGCTGTCGTATGCCCGGGGGCCTTTTTTTCGCATCAGATGTTCCGCCAAAAGCCGGCCGCCCTTCATCAAAGCCTCATTCATCCCCGCGCTGGTACCCGCCAAAACAGCGCCGGACACGCCCGCACCGTATTGAGCCAAATATTCGCGGGTAAGGAAGGAACCCATGCTGTGCCCCATTAGAAAGTAAGGTACAGCCGGGTAGTCCGCCTGCACGATTCGGCGGAGCTTATCCATATCGTTTACTAAGCCCTGATACCCGCCTGCTCCAAAATATCCATAACCCGCCCCGTTTGTCACCGAACGGCCATGTCCCGCGTGATCATGTATACATACGGCAAAACCAAGCCCAGCCATATAGGTTGCAAAGTCCTGATAGCGCGCGCTGTGTTCCGCCATTCCATGTGCAATCTGTAATATTGCCCGGACATTCTCTACCGGAACCGGTTCATAAATACGGGCAAAAATCCGGCCTTCCCCGCCGGAAGCTTCAAAGGTAATTTCTCTGTTACTGAAATCCAAGGCGGCTTCCCCATTTCCAAAAGGTAAATACTACTCGTCCAACACCGATGTGCAATGCGGGCATCGCGTTGCTTTGGCATCTATCTCCGTACAACAATAAGGGCAAAGTTTGGTAGAAGGTGGGGCCTCTTCTTCCTCTTTTTTCCTTCCTAGTTTGGAAAGCCTGTTGAGGCCTTTCACCAAAAGGAAAATCACAAAAGCCATGATGAAAAAATTGATAACGGCGGTCAAAAAGGAGCCATAGGCAATTTTCGTATCGTTGACAATCCAGACCCAATCCTTAAAATCCGTTTTGGCAAACAGGCCGATGAACGGACTGATGACGTCGTTGACCAAGGAGTTTACAATACCTTGAAAAGCTGCGCCGATGATAACACCGACCGCTAAATCCATCACATTGCCGCGCAGTGCAAATTCTTTGAATTCTGAAAAAAATTTTTTCATAGGATTCCTCCGTTTTCATGTCAAATGAGCTTTGACTCGGTCGCATGTTTTTCTCTACTCATTATAACACATCAAAAGGGCACTGCAAGCCTGTTTTTATGAATAGTCTTCCAAATTCCAAAGGAAAAAATGTAACCAGAGTTTATTCGCATCCCGTACCCAATACGCCTTGCAGGCTAAAATCGGGGATAAAATCCTTACTAGCGCTGGAAAGCCGCTGGACATAACCGTCCAGCCCCAGATCAAACAGAACGTCTTGTACCTTGCGGTATTCCCGTTTGGTAATCCTCCGGTTCATTTCCGGAAAATCCGCCGCCCTGCCGCAAGGCAGATATTGCCCCATCAGGCTCACCAAAATATCCTGAGGCAGCTTTTCCCGGATAAGGCGAAGCGCGGCAATGGAGTTGCGCGTGTTTTCCGGGAGTACCAAATGCCGTACCAGCGTGCCGCGGAGGAGCATGCCTTCTTCATCAAACACCGGCGCACCGGTCTGGCGGGCCATCTCGTTTATGGCGGCGAGCGCCGTTTGCGTATAGTCCGGTACCCCCGAATAGCGGAGGGCTTTTTGATCGTCGGCGTATTTAAAGTCGGGAAGATAAATATCCACATAGCCCTCCAGGCCGCGCAGCGTCTCTACCCTTTCATAGCCGCTGGAATTGTACACTATGGGAATCCGAGGCCGGTAGAGCCGTAAGCTCTGGAGGATTGCGGGTACAAAATGGGTGGGGTTTACCAGATTGATGTTATGCGCTCCCTGGTCCTCCAGTTCCCGATAAATTCGCGCCAAGCGTTCCACGGAAATGACTTCCCCGAAATTTTTGCTGCTCAGGTCATAATTCTGGCAAAAAATGCATTTTAAGGTACAGCCGCTGAAAAAAATCGTTCCCGAACCGCGTTTGCCGCTGATGCAGGGTTCTTCCCAAGCATGCAGGGCCGCCCGCGCGATCTTGGGGAGCGTACCCATTTGGCAAAAGCCTTCGCCCCAATTCTCTCCTCGCGCAGCGCGGCATTGGCGGGGGCAAAGCGAGCAAAATGGTTGCATGGCTCCTTTCTCCTTTCCTATATGACGTTGATAATCCTGGGGTTTTCTTTACAAGAGAAATGAAATCAAAAAACTCCCATCATTGCCGCCATGCCGCCCCGTTTGCCCCCGGTCGCACGGTGGGAGATCAGAAGATCATGGTTGCATCGGGTGCATAGGTCGGTAACCGAAAGGTGTTCCGGGAGCACGCCCGCGTTTCGTAAAATCCGGCGGTTGGCTTCCCACAAATTGAGCATATATTTATCCCCTTCTTTTGGGGTAACGAACTCCTCCGGTTTAAGATCCTGCATGGCCAAAAATTCCCGGGCTACAGGTTCATCCACCTCATAGCAGCACGGCCCGATGGACGGGCCCACAGCCGCCAGAAGATCTTCTGGGCGTGAACCGAATTCCTCTGACATCCTTCGTATGGTTTCTTCCCCGATCCTTCCGACCGTACCGCGCCAGCCGGCGTGCGCCAGGCCGACCGCACGCTTGACGGGATCGACAAAAAAGAGGGGGACGCAATCGGCATAATAGGTCACCAGGGTAATGCCGGGTTCGTCCGTAATCAAGCCGTCTACGCTTTTCAGATCACGCGGGCGGTAAATCCCAATCCCCTTTTCCGCCGCTCCCACCCGGCGCACATAGGTGTGGTGATCCTGCGCGGAAGCTACCAGCCCTTCGTATACAAATCCGGCCGCGTTACAGATGCGGCGATAATTTTCCTGCACATTCTCGTCCGGATCCCCTCGACCGAAGCTCAAATTCATAGAGGTGAACTCCCCCTCGCTGACGCCGCCCACGCGGGTGGTAAACGCGTGGCGGACAAAAGGCACCGCTTCCAGCGCCGGAAAAGTCAGATACCCCACGCCTTCTTTAAAATTTAGATGCATTGTTTTGCTTGCAAAAATCATTCCGTTTCCTCCCTTGCTTCACTCATTCCAGCCGCTAGGCTCTCTTTATTAAACTGCGGCGCCCCCTCAAAAAATGCCGCAACACGCCGATTCAAAAAAAGGACGGCATCTTTGCCATCCTTTTCGCTTTACTCCTCTTCCGCCTCTTCCGGTTTTTCCTGGGGAGGCACCGGCAAGGCTCTTTTTTTCACCATCAAGCCCTCGTATTTTAGTTTAAATTGGATCCTGCCCACAAATTCGTGCCCGCAATGCTCACATAAAAAACGCGCGCGATAGCTTTTGTTTTTAAACTCCCAATCCCCTTTTCTATGCGCCCGCCGACCGCACTGGTCGCAATCAAAATGCATTGTGGAGCGGTCGATCAGGGGATTATTCAGGTCGCACAAAATGGTAGTTTTAAAACCGATGCGGTCAAAAAATTCATCGCAGTCCGCTTTTTGATAATATGTTTTTATGGTAACCGGATCAAACAACCGGCGCAGGCATGCAGACGAAAGCAGGCTGTCATCAAGCGCCCGATGGTGCTCCACGCCCTCCTCGTCTATGCTTAAAAGCTGCGCCGCCGTGCTCAGCCCCATCTGTTTCCCCGATTCATAGGATAACTGCCTCTCACAATAATACTGCAGATCGACATAATAGGTAAGAAAAGGGATGCGGTCGCTACCGGTATAGTAACGTTGGTTTTCCATCAAGGCCAAGATATCCGAGGTCCCCCATGTCATGAGCACACCGTTTCCCAGAAAGGTTTTGAATCGGCTAAGCGCCTGCGTAAAGGGAATCCCGGCTTCCAGCTCTTCGCTGCTGATGTGGGTAAGCCTTTTTACTTTGCCGCTCAGCCGTTTTCCTATCTGCGGGCGGACTACCTCAGAATAAGTAGCCAGAAGGTTCATTTTTTCATCCAGTTTCACTGCTCCAAATTCAATGATCTCGTTAATAAATCCATCCAGGCGGCGGCTGAAAGTCCCATTCCATTCCAAGTCCAGAATTACATACTGCATCGGGCCGTGTCCTTTCGGAGTCATCATTATCCTCTTGCCTGCTTTTTCATGCGGAGTTCTTTGTTTAAGATCGTTTTGCGCAATCGGATGTTCTTGGGAGTCACTTCAACAAGTTCGTCGTCCTTAATAAATTCCAACGACTGCTCCAAACTCATAATGCTGGGGGGAGTCAGCTTAAGCGCCTCATCGGAGCCTGCCGCGCGGGTGTTCGTCACGTGTTTTTTCTTACAGACGTTTACCACAATGTCTTCGGCCTTGGGACTGGCACCCACAATCATCCCCTCGTATACCGGTACGCCTGGGCCAACAAAAAGGCGGCCGCGGTCCTGCGCGCCCCACAGGCCGTACCCGGTAGTCTCCCCGGTTTCGTGTACGATCAGGGAGCCCTGCGAACGCTGCTGAATATCTCCCTTATAGGGCTCGTAACCGTCAAACACATGGTTCATGATGCCGTTGCCGTTGGTATCGCTCAAAAATTCAGACCGATAGCCCATCAGTCCGCGAGCTGGGATACGGAATTCCAAATGCGTGACGCCCGTGTCGCGCGTTCCCATATTGAGCAACTCTGCCTTTCGGGAACCCAACTTTTCCATGACTGCGCCCACATAACTGTCGGGTACTTCGATCATCAACAGTTCAATCGGCTCGCACTGTTTGCCGTTGATCAGTTTATAAATCACCTGTGGGCGGGAAACCTGGAACTCATACCCTTGGCGTCGCATCTGTTCAATTAAAATAGAGAGGTGCAACTCTCCGCGTCCGGACACCTTGAAGGTATCGGTCGAGTCGGTATCCTCTACGCGCATGGCGACATTTGTCTCTACTTCTTTAAACAGGCGGTCGCGCAAATTGCGGGAGGTCACAAACTTTCCTTCCCGGCCGGAAAAGGGGCTGTTGTTTACCATAAACAGCATGGAAACCGTCGGCTCGTCGATCTTTACAAAGGGCAGCGGCTCGACGCAGTCGGGGGAACAGGCGGTTTCTCCAATGTTCAAATCCGATATGCCGGAAACCGCAATCAGGTCGCCCAGCTTGGCCGATTCCGCCTCTACCCGTTTGAGTCCTTCAAACTGGTAGAGCTTGGTAATGCGCACATTGTTGGTACCGCCGTCCTTACGGCACAGCACCACGCTTTGATTGACTTTCACGCTGCCGCGTTCCACACGCCCAACGCCGATGCGCCCCACATAATCGTCATAATCGATATTGGAAAACAATATCTGCAACGGCCCGTTCATTTCGCCCTGCGGAGCAGGCACCTCGTTGATGATCATTTCAAACAAAGGGGTCATATCGCTGCCGGGTATGTCCGGGTCGGTGGTTGCATAGCCATCACGGCCGGAGGCATACACCACCGGGAATTCAAGCTGATCGTCATCCGCCCCCAGCTCAATAAACAGGTCGAGCACCTCATCCACTACTTCTTTGGGACGGGCGCCGGGACGGTCAATTTTGTTAACCACTACAACCGGCTTTTTGCCAAGGCCGAGCGCCTTTTTTAACACAAAACGGGTCTGAGGCATACAGCCTTCAAAGGCGTCCACCAGCAGCAGCACGCCGTCCACCATCATGAGGATGCGCTCCACCTCTCCGCCAAAATCGGCGTGACCGGGGGTATCTACAATATTGATTTTGGTATTCCCGTACATGACCGCCGTATTTTTAGAGAGAATGGTGATCCCGCGTTCGCGCTCCAGATCGCCGGAATCCATGACACGTTCTGCTACCGCCTCATTCGCTCGGAATACGCCGCTCTGCCGCAGGAGCTGGTCAACCAAGGTCGTTTTTCCATGGTCAACATGGGCGATGATCGCAACATTTCTCAAATCTTCTCTAATATCCATCCAAGATACCTCTTTTTCCACAAATTACATACCGAGCTATTATAGCATATCCGTAAAATCGGAATCAATTTCTATTTTATATCAATTTCCAATCAATTCGGGTTCAATTTATAGCTACTACGGTTTTTCCTCCGCAGGAGGCAAGATAATCGATACACACCGCAATGCTTAAACACAGGACGGCGTTTCTCTCTTCGTTTAAATTGATCTCATAATAACTCCTCCTGGGCTCCCAGCATTTTCCGTGTATCATCAGCACCCGCCCGGATGCGTCTATTAAATCAAAGCTGCGTGCAATAATATCCCCACGCAGCCGCCAGTTTTTACGGCTTACCTTTAAAAGGGCTTTCCCCCCGGCCGGATTTTGCAGAAGGGTAGCGCTCTCCCCCTCCCCCGCGGTTATGACGCTAAAGCAATACGGCTGCATGGCATACTGGCGAATCCGTGCCAGCCGCAATCCTTCTCTTCCGAAAAGATAAAGCACCGTACCGCCAAAGACCGGTTCGCCCGTAACCCGAAAACAAATATCCCCCGATTCGTCCAGAATGACAAAGCAGCCGCCTTCCTCCGATGTATCCTGTTTTAGAAAAAGCCTCATATGGATTCTTCTCCTTTGCCGCCGTTGCCGAATTCTCCTGCCGTCTTTTATCCGATCTTTCTACAGGGTATATACACGCATACTATTATCATAGCACGAATCCCATTCTCCATCAACTGTACTGCGAAAGGTTTCCCTTTTGTTTTAACCGTGCATCCCCATTTGTATACTATGTCCCATCCATCTACCGGTTACAACATCTCCCCTGCGCGCGACTTGCCAAGCAAAAGCCGGCGTAAGCCTTTTAGCGTGTGAAAAAGCAAGGGCCTTGCCCCGGTTCATCCACAGGTGCAGGCCCTTACGTTGCCATTCTATCTTTTAGTTTATACGCCCACGCTTGGGGTAATGCTTTTCAGCTTAGATACGCTCACGTGCTTTGTACGGAAAAAAGCAACATTGGTAGCATGATCGGCAATTCGTTCCAAATTGGTGAGAAGATCCATTAAGACCGTCCCGGATGCCGCCGAACAAAGCCCCTGGTTCAAACGCTCAATATGGTTATCGCGGATCTGCCTGGTATGCATGTCGATGGCTTCCTCTTCTTCGGTAATGATCTCACCCAGTTTGTCGTCTTTCCCCAGTTCGGCAAACATCTTAAGGGAGTTGTGCAGGATTCCGCTTACCTCCTTACGCATTTCCTGAATATCCGACACTGCCTGAAAACTCATGTTCGCCTTGCCGTCTACCATCATCCTTGCAAGCTCGCATATATTCTTTGCGTGGTCCCCTACCCTCTCCCAATCGTGGGTACCATGGTAGAGCGGGCCGATGATATGCCGGTCGCTGCCTTCCAGACCAAGTCCGTTGGTCTTCACCAAATAAGAGGTAATCCCTCGATTGAGGAAATTGATAAGCTCCTCGGTTTCGTTAACCTCTTTGATCTTACTTTCATCCCCGTCCAAAAGAGCGCTCATGGATTTCTCAAAGTTCCCAATTGAAAGCTCTCCCATGCGCTGCACTTCCTTGAGTACCTGCGCTACGGCAATCGGGGGCGTTTCCAAAATACGGGCGTCCAGATATTTCAGCGCCGGCCGTTCTTTGATAGGGTCCTGGCCCGGGATCACCTTACAGGCAATCTTAATCAGGAAATTGCTCAACGGCAGCATAATAGCGGTGCAAACCACATTAAAACAGACATGCACGGCGGAGATCTGCGCGGCAACATTCCCGGGGAAAAGCTGCTCCATCCAGTCGGCAAGCGGCAATACCAACGAGAGGACGATGAACAAGATGGTCCCGAATACGTTAAATAACAGATGGACAATCGCAGTACGGCGGGCCGTCCTGTTGGTTCCTACCGAAGAAATCAGCGCCGTGACGCAAGTCCCAATATTCTGCCCATATACCACAAAGATGGCGGAACGGATATCGATGGCGCCTGCTATGGCCAAAGCTTGCAATCCCCCCACAGAAGCCGAAGGGCTTTGAATAATCGCCTAAAAAACGGCGCCGACCAATACGCCGAGCAAAGGGTTGCTGAAGTTGGAAATAATCCCCTTAAAATACTCAGATTCGCTTAAGGGGGCCATCGCCGTGCTCATGAGATCCATGCCCATAAAGAGGATGCCAAAGCCGGCTATGATCTGCCCAATATGTTTGTGGTTGTTCTTTTTGAAGAAACTTACCAGGATTACGCCGATAAATATGGCAATGGGTGCAAGCGCCGTAAGCTTGAAAGCAATGATAACGCCTGTTACGGTGGTACCGATGTTGGCTCCCATAATGACGCCCACCGCCTGGGCTAAAGACATCAAGCCTGCGTTGACAAACCCCACAACCATTACCGTGGTAGCGGAAGAGCTTTGGATGATTGCCGTCACGATGAGGCCGACCAGCGCCCCCATATACTTATTTTTTGATAAACGCTCAATCAAGCCGCGAAGCCTAGCCCCCGCAGCAAGTTCCAAGCCGTCCCCCATTAGCTTCATCCCGAACAAGAAAAGCCCCAAGCCTCCGCACATTGACATGATCATCCCAGCAGTATCCATGCTTTCTCCTCCAGCCAATACAAATTGAAGCTCCAATCCTGAGAGCAGTCTGATGTATATTAAGATAATATTACACAAATGTTAAGTATCTATTAAATAAAAGAACCATTGCTAATTTTGTAAAAGTTTCTATAAAAACGCCAAATACACTATTTTTTTGGTTTCGTATTTCTCTATTATGACGGTAAAATTTAACAGAATAACTATTGATTGTAAAAAAATGGATAAGAAAAACCGATTGTTATTTCACAAACAATCGGTTTACAATATTTAAAATTGACTTACTATATTTTATATAGAATTCACCCAGCCGCCATTACATATGCAGCCTTTTTTTAATATGATTCCGTAATTTAATTTTTCTTCCTATTACTATTAAAAACAGAGCAAGAATTGCACAAAGGATTAATATCGGCAGGGACCAGTGTGGGCTGAGCGCTTTGCCCAGATATGCATTCGTGATCAATTCCACACCCAAAAGCAAAACGCCTATGGTCATCACGCAAACGATACAGCCATATAGTTTTCCGGGCTGCCTATAGCGGAACGCCGCCGATACAAAAAGTACCGTCGCAGCCCCCAGCAAGAGCAGAGGCAGTGCTAAGGTGTCGAACCAATTGGTCCGGGTCATCGGGTAAGTCAAACGGTTGATTACATACAAAAAGCCACCGACAGCGGCAACATCCAAGCCAATCGCCCAAAAAAGGGTTCCGCGGTGTATCAGCAGCGGCGGTACGCTTGCCACCCAAACTACTGCAAGGGCTAACAGAATATAAATTGACCAGGTAACCGCACCCGTTATCAAATAATTACACACCAAGCAGATACCGGCCGGGAGGACAAGCGCTGCGGAAATAACAGCGGCTGTCGTCTTGCGGCTTAAGAGCGAAGGCGCAGCCTCCTGAACTCGTCGGGGATACGCCGACCATGCGTGCGGATCGCATGGATGATTGGGATTTACCACAGGCGTACCGCACAAAGGGCACTTTTGCTCCGCAGGTTCTAACTCCACACCGCAATTTACACAATAAGACATATGATCACCTCAGATTGCTTTCCACCCGTACGGGCAGGCCCATGGGGACCAAGGTTGAAAAAAAAGGCCGTTCCACTCCTTTTTCTACCATGCCCCTT
>CAMMKL010000058.1 GCA_946497265.1 uncultured Clostridia bacterium
AACCGTCCACAGCGCTTTGCAGAGCTGCCGTCGCTTCATTCACTTCCGCCTGCGTCGCCGTGTCGTTTTCCAGCACTGCCTTGGCGTTGTCCATTGCGGTCTGGAAGCTCGTCCAGCTTCCCACAGTGTATGCATCTTCATTTTTGTTCAAGCCAGCCTGATAGAGCGTTTGCAAGGACGTTTTGTCTCCGGGTTCATCGGTAAGGGGAGCCATAGAATACGTCTTGCCGGCCTGGGTTACAAAGGTAAGGATACCATCTTCATAAGTAGAGGCTACCGGGTTGCCTTCTTCATCCACAACCATACTGTCCGCAAACTCTTCCAGATATACTTTACATTCGTTGCCGGACTGCGAAGTAATTTCCCAATCGGTCAGCTTGCCTTCCTGCCAATCCATGGATACTTCAAAGTTTCCTCTGGCTACCAGGCCGTCCACATGGCCGGTGCTCCAGGAATCGGGCAGAGCCGGGATCATATCGATGTATCCGGCATGGCTTTGCAGCAGCATTTCCGCCACGCCTGCGGTAGCGCCCAGGTTGCCGTCGATCTGGAAGGGCGGATGGTAGGCGAACAGGTTGCCATACAGATTATTGATCAGCAGCTCGCTGTAAACCTTTTGGGCATGGTTGCCGTCGCGCAGCCTGGCCCAAATAGCAATTTTCTGCGCCTTGCTCCAGCCGGTACCGCCGTCTGTACGGTCCTCTGCGGAAACTTTCGCGGCCTCCAAGAGTTCAGGGGTGTCTTTCGTGATCTGATTGCCGGGATACAGCCCCAGAAGGTGGGACATATGACGGTGCCCGATTTCAACACCGAGGGACTGACCGCGGTCCGTCCATTCGTCCTCTTCACGCCATTCTTTGATCTGGCCCCACTCGCCAACCTCGTAGGGGTGCAGCTTATTCTTAATCTCTTCCAACTGAGCACAGAATTCTTCGTCCACACCCAGTTCGTTCGCTGCCAGGATGGTATCCTGCATCAATTGATATACCAAGGATTGTTCATAGGTGTTTCCCTCGGTAATCGGCCCGTGCTCCGGCGAATAAGTCGGGGAGCTTACCAGGCCGCCGTTGCCGTCGTCCACCAGGTTTTTGGTCCAGAAGAGGGCGGCTTCCCGCATGATGGGATAAATCTGGTTCTCCAGTGTCTCTTTATCCTGTGTAAACTGATAGTAATCCCACAGGTTCTGACAGATCCAGGCGTTGGAGGCCGGGGACCACCCCCAAGTAAAGGCCCAGCCGGGTGCCGTCATGCCAAAGGGGTTGTTGATGGTATGTACCGTCCAACCTCCGTCGGTGATGCCATGATGTTCCGCCGCAGTCAATCTTCCCGGCGTTACCAGCGATTCCACATAGTCGATCAGGGGTTGGCCGGTTTCCTTCAGATTGGTCACAAAGGCCGGCCAGTAATTCATCTGTATATTGACATTGAAATGGTAGTCGCCCGACCAGGCGGGTTTGTTGCTATTGTTCCAAACACCCTGCAGGTTTGCAGGAAGGGAACCTTCCCGGGAAGAGGAGAGCAGCAAATAACGGCCGTACTGGAACAAAAGGACTTCCAGATTCTTATCCCCGGTATTTTTATAATTCATTACCAGTTCGTCGGTCGGGGTATCGTTGGCGCCCTGCCCGATGTCCAGCGTAACCCGTTTCATAATGGAAGAAAAATCCTGCACATGATCCGCACGGATCGCGTCGTACCCTTTTTCCAGCGCGTTGGCGATGCGTGTGCTCACATCTTCGTGCGGGTCTTCCCCACGGTAATCGGGCGGGTTGTGCAGATCGGTCCATTCACTGCTTTCATTCCGGTAGTCGGTCCCGGTCGCTACATAGATCACAGCTTCCTGCGCGCCGGTAACGGTAATGGTGCCGTCTTCGTTGTTGGTTACCGTTCCGTCGGTCACTACCTGGTACTGCACTTCAAACTTCATGCCGTTTTCGGTAATATACCCCTGGATGGTGATCTTTCCGTCCTCCGCCGTACGGGTGTATTCCTTGACCGGCTTGGAAGGGTCGATGGTAGAAGGGGTGTCCGGCTGCCCACTGGGATAAACGGTGTCTATTTCCGGATTCAGCCGGAAGCTCATGGAACCGGCTTCGTCGGAAGCCAGTTTGAAAGCCATGACGTTATCCGGATAGCTGATAAAATATTCCCGTGCGAAATTTACGCCGTCGTACTGATAAGCTGTTCTGGCGATCCCGTTGAGTAAATCCAGTTCCCGGCGATACTGATCGATTCGGGCGCCTTTGGGAATATTATGGAATTCAATGTTAATATCCCCGATATTTTGATAGGAACCCCAGCCGTTTGTATCCAGGCTTTTTCCAGCCAGACTTCCCGCCAGGGCGTTTACCGTTGCCGAATCCCCATTGCGAAGCGCCTCGCGCATCTCATCTAGGTTTTCGAAAGCCCCTTCCTGGATGCCGCCCGTATAATCTTCTACGCTGCCGGGGCCGCCCATCCACAGGGTCTTATCGTTGATTTGGATCACTTCGTTTTGCACCTGTCCAAACACCATAGCTCCCATATAGCCGTTGCCGATCGGCAAAGCCTCAGACTGCCAATCGTAAGCCGGGTTGTCGTACCACAACTTCAAGGTATTATCATGAGGGGTTTCGTCGGGATTTATGATGACGTCGTCGGTCGTTGTCACTTTAACGTCGGTCAGATAAACGGGGTCCCCCTTCTCCCCGTCTGTAATGCGTACGCCGCAGAAGCCCTTGCCGGTATTCAGACCGGTATAGGTTCCCTCCCAAGTGACGTCGCCGTATTGCAGCCAGTATTGGTCACCCTGGAAGACGATTTTTACTTCATGCCAAGTATCCGCCGCCGGCTGTGGCGCAGTGGAAACCTGGTTCCATCTGCTCTTGGAATCGTCCCCCAAAAACCAATTGGCCCGGTGGTTAAAGGATGTTCCGTTCAGCCCGCCCAGGGAACGGATAACCGGGCCAAGCCCCGACGTATTCCCTGATTTAATCTGAAAGGATAGGCTGCCGTTTTGCACCCTGCCGGCGCTTAACAACTGCAAATATTCGTTGTGCTCGCTGGGGGTAATCTTCAGCACATTTTTCCCCAGCTCGGCGTCATTCACGATTTCCAGCTTGCTCTGAGCCCCATAGTTCCATTCTCCGGTGTCTCCTTCTGAAAAATCGTTTTCATAGACCGTTTCGCCGACATCTACCGGTTCTTCCGGCTCTCCCTCCGGGGCCCCGATAATCTTCAGGAAATCCAGCGCCACCTGGATGCTCTGCCCGCTCGGGCAGGCGGGAGGGTTCTTTTGATCGGAAACCACAACCTTCAGCACATGTTCACCGGCCGAAATTCCTTCGATCCGGTAGACCAGCGCCTGGCTTTCTCCCAAAGCGGCTGAGGAATACATATCGGCTTCCCCGTGTTTTTCTCCATCCAAATATACTTCCACATAGGGGCTATTGATGGTCTTTTGCCCATACACTTCAATGGCTTCGCCCTCAAAAGCATATTCCATGCTGGATCCCGCCGTATTGCTGAAGGTAATGGTGGATTGGTAATGGCCGTCCTCCGACCACAAGTTCCAACCGCTGGAATATACGATTTCCGGATCCCGGTCGTCCACCAGCTTTTCTACGGTTCTCTCGCCCGCCGCCTGTGCGATGGGAAACGTTCCGCATACCATGCACAAAGACAATACCCAGCAAAGCAACAGCTTCACATAGCGATGCCGTGTTGTTTTTCTCATCGTTCTTCCTCCTTTTTCATAATAGATCGGACTTCTGTCTGATTTTATTATCTATATAATACAACAACACGAACTGCTTTGCTATGCCAAATCGGAACCAAAAACCGATGGATTTATATATCTCTGCATAAAATTTCAAATTTACTCTTCTTTCAAAAGGAAACCCCCGAAAACTAAGTTTTCGGGGGTTTCCATAAAGGGGTAAATATACAGAAAGCGTGTACCAATCGCAAACGGCTGGCACGCGAACTGCCTAACAAAACTAGGAAAGCATTTTGTGAAACGGTTCAACTAGAAATCCACATCAGTTTATCAGGAAAACTGAAAAATATAAATACAAATTGGGAATATTTGAAAATTTTACAACAAAAATATTTAAATTATAAAAGAATAATTCTTAAAACGATACCTTTTCCTCTATCCGGCAGCAAGGAAATAAAAGCCGCGTACTGATGCCGCTGTTTGCCAATCAAGTACAATTCTGCAAAGACTTTTTTTCTATCACTATGTATAATAGATCCGATCCTATTTACAGTACGCCAGAGCCATATTTATTTTCTTTCATCCGTCAGACATCTGAAACGATTGCGGATTTGAAGCAAACCGTAACGCAAACCATGACAAAAGGAGTTGGAACCATGCAAAACATACAGAAACCAAATCAAATAAACGCTATCCAAAGCGGAGCGCTATGGATGGATGATACCCATCGGCATATCCAGGCCCATGGGGGAGGTATCCTCTATAACAAGGCCGACCATACTTATTACTGGTACGGGGAGCATAAGGGCGAAGACAATATTCCATCCTGGGGTTATGAAGGCGTACCCGCCACCGGGGTCTCCTGCTATTCCTCCAAAGACCTGTACAACTGGAAAAACGAAGGCGTCGCCCTACCGGTCTTTAACAACCCCAAATATGCCGAAGCAGATTCCACAGGATCAGACGATACCCCCCTCTATGTTGCAGAATCCTCCGAAGAATACCAAAACAGCCCCTTACCCGACTACACGCCGCTCACCGATTACGCGACAAAATCCCCAGCCGCGACGCTGGAAAAGTATAATTCCCCCGAACGTATCCAGGAGCTTAATGCTTTATATGCAGGTAAAACCTTCGAAGAAAAAAAGGCTCTGTATAAGGAATTCAACTGGAACCGTGTTGTGGAACGGCCCAAAGTGGTCTACAACGAAAAGACGAAGAAATATGTGATGTGGTTTCACAGCGACGGCCCCAGGGTGGGCGAATATACCGTTGCAGCCGGCGGCGTCGCTATCAGCGATTCCCCTGCCGGGCCGTTTACTTACCTTGGCTGCATGCGTATGCCGGAAACCGGGTATTACACCCAAAACCCCGGCATGCTGCGCGACATGACCCTGTTTGTGGATGACGACCACTCCGCCTACCTCATCTTCGCTTCCGAGGAAAACGCCACCACTGTAATCCAAAAGCTCAACGATGATTATACCGCCCCCTCCGGCAATGTGGAAGGTAAGGATTTTATCCGTATCTTCACTGCGGAATCCGACTATCATTACCGAGAAGCCCCGGCTATATTCAAAGAGGAGGGCAACTATTATATGATCACCTCCGGCCAATCCGGCTGGGCGCCCAACCGTGCCAACTATGCAGTCTCAACCAACGGCATTTTGGGCGACTGGGTCAATAAAGGAGACCCCTGCGTGGGGGATAATAGCGAAACCTCTACCACGTTCCAAAGCCAGAGCACCTTTGTCTTGCCTTACCGCGACAACGACGGAAATCCGGTAAAAGGCAAATTCATCTATATGGGTGACCGATGGATTTCCAACAATCTGAAGGATTCCCGCTATATCTGGCTGCCCATTGAACTGGATCAAGATACCCAGACCATACGCATCCGTTGGAGCGATTCCTGGAAGATAGAGGACTACATACCCCATGCAAACGGAAAGTAAACACCCCCCAAGGAAAAATAGGGATACAGGCAATAGAGGCCCACTCCAACGAAAAAACACACAAAGATTGCAGCTGTAAATTCAACGGCAAAGTGGAGGCCGGAAAAACAAGGGGATGATTGCGCGATCATTGGGAGGAACCGCTCCGCCGCTACCATGCCTTTGCCTGTTATCTTCTCTTGCATAAAATTTCTATAGATCCGAGCGCGGGCATACCAGTACCTTTGTGCCGGACGGCCATAAGGGTATGGAGGGTCGGTATGTTTCAGGGCACCGTGCAGGAGGGAATCCGCTATGCCGATTGTGCCCCCGTGATTCTATGATAAATCCCCTTTTTCTATTCCAAAACCCATTTGCAATCGTTCATTCTGGATCTCATCCTCAATTGCCAAACGGAACAGCCCCACGGCTTTTAAAGCAGTGGGGCTGTTTGCTGTATACAAAGACAATCATTCCTGCGCGCGGATTTCCTGCACAATGGGGCTTTTGATCAGTCTGCGGATGGGCCCGGCGCCCGCCATCAGGCAAACCAGGATCGAGGCGATCAGGCAGCCTCCGATATAGAGGAGGGGAGAAGACAGAAGTTCCATCTCAATAGCGCCCGATATGACAACAGAGAGCAGAGCCTGTAAGGAGAATCCGACAATCGAACCCCAAAAGGTTCCGATTACGCCATACAGGACGCATTCCAGCAGCAGGGATCTCCAGAGCATCCGGTTATCCATCCCCACCGCGCGCAACATGGCGATTTCCCGTTTGCGCATTTGAAGGTTCGCATGTATGGTGTTAAACAGGTTCAAGCTGCAAATGACGATGACGACAATCAGAAAACCATATACAAAGATGTTGAGTACCGTGGCGGTATTCCGGTTTTCCTTTTCCTGCTCATAAATATTATGAAGGCTATAGTTTTGGTCTTCGTAATCCTTCATCCGCTGGTTGACCGCTTCTTTCTGATCCGGCAGGGCTTTTACACGCAAATAGACGTCGCTTCCATAAGCGGATACCAATCCTCCCTGTTCCAGGAACAGGCCCCGGTTTTCCTGCGGTACGTAAATCTGCGGATTAAACCGTTGCGTGTTGAACCAGGGCGTATTTTCTACAAACCCGGCAATCGGGAGTTGAAAAGCAAGCTGCTGGTACCCGTCGGCATCGGAACCTCCCTGGTCTTCCAAACTCCCGGAAGATACATACGGCCCACTCAGCCATAGCTTTTCCCCCACCTCGAAGGTACCGATCGGATAGGTGGTCATACCGGTTTCCAGGCTGGAAACCACAGCGGTCGGGTTTAAAAGGATGCCTTTCTGCTCGACCAGCTCATCATAGGTGGGCGCGCCTTCGGAAAGCGGAAGCTTTGCAAAGGTATCCCGATCTATAAAATACACCAGGGTCCGCTGCTCCGACCCTTTTTCGGAAATCAGATCGTTGCCATTTTCATCGGTAAACGTATGATCCCCCGTCTCCCCCAAATCAAACAGCTCCTTACTGATTTGATCTTTGGGTACCAGCAGATACGATTCCGTAGTTTCAAAGAGCTCCAGATCCGCAACGCCAGGGTCTTCGGAAATTTGGTTTTTCAGCTTTACTAAATTTTGGTAAGCTTCCTCCGGGTCGCTGGAAGCGGCGTAAGAAAATTGAAAATCTACTCCCTCTTCATCGCTAAAGAGCGTTATGCTTTGGATGAATTTCTGTCCAAACCCACCGATACAGATAAACAGGGCAATGCTCAGGGTAACCGAAAACACAGTGGTACGATACCGTTTTTTGTTGCGGCGGATGTTTTTCCCGGCCAAAGATCCGGTAAAGCCGAACAGCTTTCCAAGCAACGCGCCTCCTTTGCCGTTTACCGCCGCATCGCGAAACACCACGCTTCCCCGTACTGCCTCGATCGCGGAAATTTTAGACGCACTGCGTGCCGGGGTTCGAGCGGAAAACAGGACCGCCGCCAAGCTGAACACAACGGTAATCAGGAAGGGCCACAGCTCCAGCACCAATTTGAAATATTGCAGCGCATCCAGGTCGATCCGCTGTACCACCGAAAACGTGATCGCCATTGCGGCTATTCCCAGTAAAATCCCAAGCGGGACAGCGATTACCCAGATGAGAAAGGCTTCCCCCAGCACCATATTACGGATCTGTTTTGGGGAAGCCCCCACACAGCGAAGCGCCCCGAACTGGCTCATCTTTTCCGATACCGACATAGCAAACGAGTTGCGGATTACCGAAGCCATCGCTAAAAGGATAATAGCGGAAAGGAGGAGGAGCGTGAGATTGAGGGAAAGCTGCATGCCGTTGCTGCCGCCCTCGCCTTTCCACATCAGGTAATAGTCGTTCTTTATCGGCACCACGTCTTCTCCCATCTGGGTATCCTTCAACAGGGTGTTTAACGCGTCGCTCTTATTTTGCCCCGGCTTAAAGGTGATGTATTGGCTGAGCATGCCCATCTCCCGCGAGGCGGGCAGAAGATCTCCGGTAATGATTTCGTTCCAACGGTTTCCACCCTCATAAATACCTACAATCGTCAGCGAAACCGTACCCCCGCTCTGCTCTACATCCCGTCCCGTTTCCTCGTCAAAAGAGGAATAGTACAAAGGGAGGGTAACCGTATCCCCTACTCCTCCAAGCGCCTTCATGGAAGAAGGGATCATCACCTCCGAACTGTTTTCCGGCCGGCGCCCCTCCAAGAGCTCTTTTGGGAAATACGCCTGGGCGCCGGCGTCGTATTGCTTCAGGCTGTATCGGGCCTCCGTTCCTTGCGCGCTCTCTTGCAACAGGAAAGCGTTTGTACAACCGGTCCCGCTTTGTTCCACCAGGTAGTTGTTGCGCACTTTTTCCATTTCTTCCGCGGTGATCCCGCCGTTTAAGGCGACGTCATAGATGCCGTCGTCGTAAGCGCTCTGCGTGAGCATCATCCTCTGAAAGCTGGAAAAGAAAATCCCCAGGCTGGCTACCAGGGCGGTGGCCAGCACTACGCCCAAAACAGTCAGCACCGTCCGTTTTTTCTGCTGCTTTAGATATTTCCATACCAATGACATCATAGCTGATTCCCCCCGCGCACCGCGCCGTCCTCCATGAATATCACGCGATCCGCCTGCGCGGCAATGGAGGGATCGTGCGTGATGAGGATCAGGGTCTGGCCGTATTTGCGCACCGAGGACTTAAGAAGCGACATGATCTCCCGGCTGTTTTGGGTATCGAGATTGCCGGTAGGTTCGTCCGCCAGCACGATGGAAGGCTTATGGATCAGCGCGCGCCCCACGGCGATACGCTGCTGCTGCCCGCCGGAAAGCTGATTGGGAAGATGCTTTCGCCTTTCCCACATGCCCAGCGTGTTCAGGATGTCGTGCAGGTATTCCCGATCCACCGGCTGGCCGTCCAGCTTTAAGGGCAGGGTTACGTTCTCCTCGGCGGTCAAAACAGGGATGAGGTTATAAAACTGGAAGATAAACCCAACCTTGCGGCGGCGGAACACGGCCAGTTCGTTTTCCTTGCGGCGGAACACGTCGATGCCATCGACAATCACCCGGCCGGACGTGGGCTGGTCCACTGCGCCCAGCATATGCAGCAGGGTGGATTTGCCGCTGCCGGAAGCGCCCGAAATCGCGACAAATTCGCCTTTTTCCACGCGGATATTGACGTTGCGCAAGGCGTTGACCGCGGTTTCACCCGCCCCATATACTTTGCACAGGCCCTGTGTTTCAACAATGCTCATGGTTTTTCCCTCACTTTTCGTTTGATGCTATTATTCTTCCATAGCAACCTTATTTTAAAGTGAATTCAGCCTTATGATTTCTTAAGGAATGTTACGGTAAATACGCTGCCCTTTCCCCGTTCGCTCTGCACCTGCACGTCGCCCCGGTTTTGTTCAAAAATCTGCCTGGCAAGGGAAAGGCCTATCCCCACGCTGGCGGCGTTTGTTTCCCCGCTCCGGCGGTAAAATCGCTCAAAAATATGAGGGATCTCGGTGGAATCCATCCCCTCCCCGTTGTCCTGTACCTTAACCGTTACGGTAAGCGGGGTCTCCTGTGCGGATACCCGCACCCCTCCGCCGGGCTGGGTGTGTTCCAGCGCGTTTTTCACCAGATTGCCGAGCGCTTCCGCCACCCACTTGCCGTCGTGCTCAAAATGGATTGCGCTGTCCACCTCTGTCGTCAGCAACACCCCCTTTTGATTCGCCGCTTCCCGAAACGGCATAACGGCGGTCTGCACCGTATCGATCAAATAGACATCGGAAAACTGCATCTCCACCGCGCCCGCTTCCATACGTGCCATTTTCAAAAGGACCTGGATCAGCCGGGCGGTGCGGTCAAGCGAG
>CAMMKL010000059.1 GCA_946497265.1 uncultured Clostridia bacterium
CAGAATTCGTCGGTGTTCTGCCCCTTGGGGGTATGTTCGGCCCCCAGGTCGATGACCATCAGATGGCCGGGGGTGTAATACTGCGGCACCCAGCTTTGGACACGCCAAGAAGTCTGGATCCAGATCGCGTCCGGGTTCTCGTCCAACAGGCAGCTTTCCAAAGCAGGCAGGATCTTATCGGCGGGGAAGGCGGCATGCTGCACCACAAACCCCTGTTCGCCCACCAGGTCTTTGTAGGTGAACTTCGGCGTACGGCCGTATTCGTTAAAGCCCAAGGTTTCCATAAGGGATTGGTAGTAGATATCGCTGATCCGGTAAAATTTTTCTTCCATTTCTTCTTTTAGCGGATCGTTTTCGTCGGCGGTCTCCGGGCTGATGTAGACTCCCGAAGGCTGGTTCATCCAACGCGCGCCTGTGTAGATGTACATTCCATCAAACAGCGAGCCGGGCAAATCTGCCACAAAGCTTGCTTTGTACTCATCGCCGTAATAATCGTCGTAATTGTTGGGGAATACAAAGGGGATTTCACCACTAAACGGCCGGATTTCGGGCTCCATTCCGAGGTCAAAGGCCATCTTTATAACCTCTTTGGCAAGCTGGGCCTCTTTTTCCGAAGCCGGGGAATCCGTATAGGTAACTCCGAGCTCGTCGGCGGCGTTTCTCCAGACCATATCGTTGCCCAGATCAAAGAGGAACATGTTAAAGCCGTTCATCGCCATCCAATCCAGGCGGCGCTGCCACTCCTCTTCGCTGTAATTGATGGTGGTATACTTGTATTCGCAGTTTTCATTGAAGTAATGGCGGTATTCATAGGGGAACACAATGCGTACCTTCTCCGGCACTTCCGGCATGGTTTCCGGAAGGGAAAGGTCATAGTCGCCCGTATAGGGGAAATCGAGGTATGCATAGTATTTTAGATAATAGTTATAGGCAGTAGCCAGGGCGACCGCGTTGTTGCCGCGAAGGATCGGGCGGCCGGAAGCGGCATCCCAATCGATCTCATAGGCATCCATACCGCTTTCACTGTCTTTTGGGATCATTTCCAAAAGAAAACGGTCTTCGCTCTCCTCCCCGGTGATGCGCCCGATCAACTCTTTTACCGTGCGCAGAGGGGCGATGCAAGCCTCCTCAAAAGCTTCCTCCGCTTCGGCAAACTCTGCCTCAATGGCGTTGAGCTTGCCCAGCCGGTCGGCGCTGTCAAGCCGCTCCTGCAGGGAGGCAAGGGAAGCGCGGAACGTATCCAGAGCGCCTTGCTCGTAATCCTCTTCTAAAGCGGCAGCGAGCAGTTTTTGTGCGTTGTCGATCCGTTTCTGGGTATCTTTTTTATCGTCGTCCGTGATGGTGCGCGGCGTCACCGTCACCCGGCAGGCCGCTGTTTTTCCGCCAAAATCGGTGGTCGCGGTAATAGTGGCCTGCGCCGAATCATCACCGGGCAGGACGTTCGCCGTCACTTGGCCGGTGCTGCTGACCGAAACCAAGTCTTCGTTGTCGCTCGTCCAGTGGATGCGCTTGTTTGCGGTGTAAACCGGCAGAACGGTGGCCTCCAGCTGGAAGGAGTCGCCTTCCTGCAAGGTAATGGAATCCCGGTTCAGGCTGACCGAAATTTCGTCGGGATCGACGTCGATGTACTGATAATTGACTTCAATCTCATTGATGACATAATTGCCCCACGTCTTGTTGCAGTCGTCCACGTGAATGCGGATGGCGGAACCGTTGACCGGCTCGTCTAACTCTATGGTGTGGATTTCATTCTGGTTGGAACTGTCGCTCCAGGTGAGCTCGTAGGTTTTTTCGTTGTCGGTAAACCTCCACTGGCCGTCTTCCCCTTTGACCTCTACCCGGAATTTCGTGGGCGCCTGATCGGTAGAAAACCAGGAGGAAATATCAATGGAAGAAAATTGGATTACCTGCTGGTAATCCAGCTCATAATAATGCGTATTGTCCCCCGGCTGCACGGTATTTTGGTTCAGCATTACGGAAAAATGGGTTTCATAGAGGCCGTCCAGCAAAATGGCGGGGTCGTAATCGCTTTTCCCGGTAAAGGTAAGAACGGGCTTTACCCGTGCCTTAAGGAAAGCATTGTAGGCGTTGTCAAGCTGTTCCATCGCTTCTTCTACCAGCCCTTTTTGCGCTACCTGCGAAACCGCGACGCCGCTGGCGTTTACTTCATCGATAACAGCCTGGAACTTATCCACCTCGGCTTGCGACCAGGTAAGCGGTTTTGTGCCGCTCTCGTCGATCAGAGCGGTATCCAGGGTGGACTGGTAAAGCTTTAACTTGCTTTGCAGGTCGGTGGTGAAAACCTGCTGAGCACTAATAAAATCGTTGATTTGGGTAAACAGCTCATAAGTCGCTTCGGCACGCGCCGATTCCACCTCAGGGGCACCGGCCTCCTTGGCTTCAGCCACGTAATCGTCAAAAAGCTTTTTGGTATCCGGGTTCCAGGTTCCATTGTCCATCCCGGTGGGAACCAAACCGCTGATCCGTTCCGCTTCCGCGATCAGCTCTTCATAGAAGCCGTCCTGGGTTGGAATATAGGCCACTCTCATTTCAGATACGGCCCGGGCATCGGATTGGACCTGGACGTATTTTGCCTCGACCGGTTTATCAAAATAGACAAACTCTGTACCAAGCTTTTCCTCAAAGGACCCTTGCGCCTGGGGCGCGCCGTAATTGCCGTCCGCCGAGGCATAGGCCGTATATTGGGTCATAACGCCGCCCAGATTGTTATCCTGGCGGGAAGAATACATAAACCCATATACATACTCTGTCTGGGGAAGCTCCAAGGTAAGGACGGTATTGCCGGATTCGCCCCATGCGGCTTCCCAGTTGGTACCGGGATTGTTGTCCAGCATATTGCTGGGTTCATACCCAGCCTGGGTCGTATCGGCCCAAGCCAGCGTCTGGCCGGCCGGATACTCAATAAACCGGTCTTCATCCAGCAAACTGAGATTCGAAAGCTCTATAGCCGGCGTTTCCTTTCCGGATTCCTGTGCATAAACGGAAACCGGCCATGAAGAACCGAGCAGGCAGGCCGCCAAAAGTACCGACAGGCTTCGTTTGAATTTGCACGATACATTCTTCCTAGTGATTGGCACTTTACTCTTCCTTTCTTCCAAGTTCGTCATACGTTAATTTTGAGTGAGAAAACCGTACCTCCCCCCTTTTTTATCTTATCTGTTTGTGTTGTGGTGGCGCCCAAAAGAATTCGTCAGTATAGATAGATATTTTCTTCTGTTTGCCTATCTTTTAGATTGAGATTAACAAAAGAATCTCCGTTTGTAAATAAAAAAAACGGAAATAATAATAGTTTTCGGAAAAAATAATTACAAAAATCGGAAAATTCTACATTTATTGCCTTTTATTCCTTCGATGGTTTGCTTTCTATTTCCATATAGAGATTTTCATCAACCAAGTAACTTTGTTTTCAATTTTTATACAATAAGGAACTAGAACGACGATATCTCTCTTAGCTGCCTACAGTATTTTTAATAGGTAATAAGAACAAATTGTAGTTCTCATAATAAAACGCGCAAAGCTGAAAACGGACGTTTAACAGCTTTGCGGCGTTAATTATTGTATTTGACAACTTATACTCAAATGAACTCGCTATCAATTACTGCTTTTTTCTCTTGAGGATCACCAAGGCCAATATAGCGCACTCAACAAACCTATCATAGCAGCTACCGAGAATTTTCGGTTTATAGAGCGGTTGTATTTCCATTAAGCTTTAAATTTAGGACAGCTTAGTCACAAACATCTCTTTAAACCGGAAATGAATCACGAAACACATCAAAGCAGACAATAAAACGACGAAAAGTTATCTAATATTACGTTTTTCCGGTAAACTTGTAAAATTTCTATTGACTTTACGTTAAGCTTTCTTTATACTGAACCCTGCTGGAATAAGTGGTGGAGTCTGTCATAGGGAGCAATAGCGTCCCTATTTATTCGCAGTATTTCCTAATGATATCAAAGCGGTTCGAATGTGCCGCTTCCGGTGACAAAGGCAGAACTTCTATCACTGAAGTTCTGCCTTTTTTATTATCTGCATATCACATCGTTTAGGGGGATTTATATGGACACCTCGTTCTCCACTTTTTTGCAGGACATCACCTCCACACCCGTCATGCTCATTTCAGTTTTGCTGACGCTGGGCGTCATATTTGTAAACGGCTGGACAGACGCTCCCAACGCCATTGCAACTTGTGTCACCACACGTTGTATGGGGGTTCGCAGCGCCATATGGATGAGCGCGCTCTTCAATTTCTTAGGTGTGTTTATCATGACCCAGATCAACAGTTCCGTAGCTTCCACCATCAGTAATATGGTAGATTTTGGGGGAAATACCCACCAAGCGCTCATTGCCTTGTGCGCAGCGTTGTTTTCCATTGTAATTTACAGCGTGGCTGCCTCTTACTTTGGAATCCCCACAAGTGAAAGCCACAGCCTGATAGCCGGGCTTTCCGGCGCTGCAATCGCCATACAGAACGGGATTGCAGGCATCAACATGCAGGAATGGGCAAAAGTGTTATACGGCTTGGCGCTAAGCCTAATCCTCGGGTTTGTTACCGGCTGGGTTATCTGTAAATTGGTGAGCATTTTATGCTGCAAAATGGATCGACGAAAAACAAACCGCTTTTTCAAAGGCGCCCAGATTTTTGGAGCCGCCGCCATGAGCTTTATGCACGGCGCGCAGGATGGCCAAAAATTCATCGGCGTGCTGTTTTTGGGAATTGCCTTCTCAAACGGCCAAGGTAGCGTGAATGGAGTAACGATCCCTATCTGGCTGATGCTTCTCTGTAGTGTCGTCATGGCGTGCGGTACCAGCGTAGGTGGCGAAAAGATCATTAAATCAGTGGGTATGGATATGGTAAAGCTGGAAAAATATCAGGGTTTTTCCGCGGATCTTTCCGCCGCATTTTGCCTTCTGTATTCCAGCTTGTTTGGGATTCCCGTTTCCACCACCCATACAAAAACAAGCGCCATTATGGGGGTAGGCGCGGTACGTCGGCTTTCCGCCATTAATTTCGGTGTTGTCAAGGACATGGTCCTTACATGGATTTTTACATTCCCCGGCTGTGGACTAATCAGTTTTGCGATGGCAAAATTGTTTATTGCAATCTTTTAATTCTATAAGGAGAATAGAGGGAACAAAATGTCAAAAAAACAAGACTCTTATTATTTTCAAAATTTTATTGCTTGTGCCAATTATTCCTGCCGGGCGGCACATTTGCTTAAGGAAACCATGAGCTGTTTTGATTTGAAAAAGCTTCCGGATAAATTAGCCGAAATGCACGAATTGGAACATAACGCGGACGTAAAAAAACATGAGCTGCTTAACACTTTGGTTAAAGCGTTTATCACACCCATCGAACGGGATGATATTATCCAGGTAAGTCAGAATCTTGATGAGATGACCGACAAAATAGAAGACGTCCTCATTAAAATCTACTACAATCATATACAAAGCATACGCCCAGACGCGTTGGAACTGGCCGGAATTGTGATCGGTTGCTGCGAGGAAGTGCTGAATTTGATGGATGAATTCGCTGATTTTAAGCACTCAAAGAATTTGCACAATCATATCATACGCATCAATACGTTGGAAGAAAAGGCCGATGAACTTTTCATTTCGTGCATGTACCATCTGCACGGTTCCTGCGAGGATGCATTGGATATTATTGCTTGGCGTGAAATTTACAACAATCTAGAGAAATGTGCGGACGCTTGTGAACATGTAGCCGACGTTGTGGAAAGCGCGGTTATGAAAAACAGCTAAGTATTTATTGAACCAACAGGGCGTTAAGCGCTGCTTTTACGTATAAATCCTAGTAAACAAATCAAGTGCAAGGCCGGGAAAGGACGGAACTGGCGGCTGGGAAAGCGCCTTGTGGAAAAGCCGCCAGAAACTTACGTTGAAACATTTTATACTTTTTTTTAAAAAACAACCTCCGGGTAGGCTGATTGTTCTGGGTTTCGCCGTGGTTATCCTGCTGGGGACTGTTCTACTTCTTTTGCCCGTTTCCATAAAAGATGGCGTCCAGGTAACCTTCATTGACGCGCTGTTTACTTCTACAAGCGCGGTATGCGTTACCGGGTTGATTGCCATTGATGTTGCAGACCACTTTACCGTTTTTGGACAGGCCGTTGTGGCTATGCTTATTCAGGTCGGGGGATTGGGCGTCACCTCCATCGGGGTCGGTCTTATCCTTGCAGCCAAAAAACGCGTTGGCCTGAAGGGGCGTGTTCTGGTCAAAGAAGCGCTAAACGTGGACAGCTTTAAAGGGATGGTCCGCTTGGTAAAGTCCATCTTGATGACGACCCTATGCTTTGAGCTGGTTGGGGCAATTCTCAGTTATATTGTATTTGTACAGGATTATCCCCCATTAAAAGCATTGGGAATCAGCGTTTTTCACTCCATAGCGGCGTTCAACAATTCTGGTTTTGACATTCTGGGCGGCATGAGGAACCTAATCCCTTACCAATCGGATCTCTTATTGAATCTGACCACCTGCGGCCTCATTATTGCGGGAGGCTTGGGTTTTCTTGTGATCCTCGATGTTGTCAAAAAGCGTTCTTTTAAAAAGCTATGCTTCCACTCTAAGGTGGTAATTACGACAACTCTCCTGCTATTGGTGATTGGAACCCTTCTATTGAAGGCGACAGAAGAGATTTCTTGGCTAGGGGCATTTTTCCAAAGCGTATCCGCACGTACCGCCGGATTCTCGACCTATCCGATCGGGAGCTTTACCAACGCAGGGTTATTCACGTTAATTATCCTTATGTTTATCGGGGCTTCGCCGGGCTCTACCGGCGGCGGTATTAAAACAAGTACGTTTTTCGTCTTGATTCAGGAAGTCAGGAGCCTTTTTACCAAAAAGCATGTGGGCGCGTTTCATCGGAGTATTACGACAGAAGCAATTTCAAAGGCTTCTATGATATCGCTCCTGTCTGTTCTTCTCGTATGTGTTGGGACATTCTGCCTGTGTATTCTGGAGCCGCAATTCAGCTTTGTCCAACTATTATTTGAAGAGGTTTCTGCATTCGGCACAGTCGGCTTATCCACAGGAATTACTCCGGACGTTTCCCCGGCCGGCAAATTGGTCTTGATCTTCACAATGTTTGCAGGTAGAGTGGGAACCTTTACATTGCTCTCCATGTGGGTTGACCGCCCTGCCCCCAGCGCGCGCTACACGGAAGAATCGATTATCATAGGATAAAAGAGGGAAGGATCTATCATTATGAAAAAGCGAACCACTTCAGCAGCCTTCGGAATCATTGGGCTCGGCCGCTTTGGATTGGCATTGGTGGAATGCCTAGCTAATGCCGAAAAAGAGGTCATTGCCATCGATAAAGATGAAAATAGGGTAAAAGAAGCACGGAAATTTACGGAATACGCCTATGTCGTAGAAACGATTGACCAAGAAGCTTTGGAAGAAGTTGGAATGCAGAACTGCGATACCGTCGTGATTTGTATAGGGGAACAGATGGATATCAGCATCCTTACTACTATGATTGTTTTGAATCTGAAGGTCCCCCATGTCATTGCAAAAGCAAGCAGCCCCATACATGGAGAAGTTTTAAAGCGGCTAGGTGCTGTTGTGGTGTATCCGGAATGGGATATGGCGGTTCGACTCGGCAAAAAAATAATTTACGACAACTTTCTGGATTCCGTTTCTTTGGAAGGCAACGTAGAAGTCAGAAGGATACAGGTACCCAACCGTTTGGTCGGAGTCAGCATCCGGCAAACGGATACCCGCCAAAAGTATGGCCTTAACATTATTGCAATAGAGCACGACCACCATACCGATGTGGATTTTTCTTCCCAATATTGTTTCCGCAAAGGGGATGTAATTAGTGTTATCGGGCAAACTGCCAATATAGAACGGTTTGAAAATGATATCCAATAAAGAGAAAAAACGACAGCCTATTCAGGAAAGCATCCTGTCACCATTACCAGGATGCTTTTCCTTCATTGTTTTTAGCAGGGTTTTCCGGCCGTTCCTGACGGTACGGCGTAAATTGCAACACTTCTGATTGCTCCCTTTTCGCCCGTTTTTACCCATTGGTTTCTAGCCTTTTCGTTTTTTATAAAAATTATCTACCCCTATAAGAAACCGTTTACCATTTACTGTCTCTTATAGGGGTAATTTATTCTTTTATAAAATGAAGTTATTTTTTAGTCTACCGTTTACTTGGTCATCATCTATGATAATCCGCCCTTTTTTTCCAGTAAATGGACAAAGAGATAACACCAATGGATAACCCCAAAAGGCAAAAGGGCAACACGGCAACGGTGTCTCCTGTCTGTGGAGCTTTGCCCGGATTGTTGCCATCGTTCGGAGCCTGGGAGCTATTACCTTCCGGATCTTGGGTTGCACCTGCGCCCGAATTTTGTTCAACTAAGGCGGCCACTGCATCGTTGAGTGCTTTGGCGGCAGCATCCATCTCTTCCTGAGCCGCAGTTAAGGGCAACGTTTTGGCGGCGGCCAGGGCTTCGGTAACCGCTTTGGCGCTTTCTTCGGTATACTGCCTCAGATCAAGCTGTTCCGCATCGGCAATCGCTTTGTCGAGCGCAGTTCGATCGGTAAGCAGCTTCCACTCATGGGTAATGGTGGTTTTATTGTCTTCGGGATAGTTGCTATCCGTCCCCATGGTAAAGACCAACCGAGTTAACCAGCTGCTGAGCTGCCCGCGAATTTCTTCCGTCAACAGCCCCTCCTCCGCTGCTGTCCCCTCTTCCTCGTCTGCGGGCTTACCGTTCACCAATTCGTCAAGAAGGGAATGGATATCAATCGTATACAGCTTGCCGGCAAAAGAACCATTGAAGTCATCCAAAAAATCGCCCAGGCTGTAGTCTAAGCTGGGAACGGTAAAAACCTTTTTGTCATCGGCCGCAGCGGGCCAATTTGCACCCATGGGGCCAAAAATCAGAGCCAAGGTTGTTTGCGTATTTCCATGGTTATTGTAAGGTTTTATAAGCGGTATCCGGCCGTCAGCAGCAATAAAGTCTTTTGCCTCATCCTTGTTGTCCCACCCGGTAATCCCCAGGATTTCTGTAACAGATAGGCTGTCCAGAATTTGGTTCAGCAGATCGGAAACGTATGTTACAAGCACGTCAACGACTTGATCCACCAGTTCCCCATTTTCGATTTTCTTGGTGGTTGCTTTAACCCACTCCGGCTGTTTCCCGCTGTCCTCGCCGCCCAGATGGCTCTGGTAAATATAGTTGGCATAATCCAGTAAATCTTTCGGTGTTTCTCCATCTGAAACGGCAGGGATTTCCGTCAGGCTTTCCACCAGTGCGGCTACTGCCATATCCAGTTGTTCGGGATCTTTCATTTTTTCGTCAAGTTTGTCAAACAGAATGTTAAGGGTCTGAAGCAATCCGGCGGTAGGAATGAAAACCTGCAGTTCTAAAGTAGACCCGGTAGTATCAATGACCAGACCTCCCTGGCTGCTGTAATATAAGCTTCCTCCCTCTTCTTCCGACGGTAGTAAGAGCGGGAGGCCGACCGTAATGATCTGATCAAAACTTTCAAATTGAATGTTATCCCCTAATAAGTTGTTGACAAGGCTTACAAGTAAAGGTCGAACCCCGCCGGCTTCTCGGATCTGGGCATAAAAATCATGCAGGAAACCATTCACGGTAGTGGTCAGCATCGTATTGGTAAAGCCGTGCTCTTTGCCGTATGCTGTGATATCCTCAACGGTTTGTTCCCGGCCGGTAACCGGGTTCGTAAAGGTGCCAGCGTTGACATTCCGATAGGTTTTAATATCCATGCTTTCCTGGACCGTCCCGTTCTCAATGATCCTGGTAAGGGTCACAGCGCGTGCCGGGGACGGATAAGTTACGACCGATCCGGTTTCAATATCGTAGAGAGTATTGCCCTCTTCGGTGGTCACCTTGGCAATGACG
>CAMMKL010000060.1 GCA_946497265.1 uncultured Clostridia bacterium
GTACCTTCCAAATGGTTTTCCGTTGGCCATTTTCATCAAAGGGGTCGGCGCACCAGCTAAACGGCATACCCCATTGCAAAATGTTCCCTGGCTGATCGGACACAGGGCAGGCAAATCTCTTTTGCGAATGGCTACGGCTTAACGCCGGAGCGCCGGCCGCGATGACGGCCGCCGTGTTTTCATCCAGAGGCTACTTTTACCTTAGCCCCGGTTTTGGGAAACGTTTTTTCAAACCTTTTGGAACGCAACATATCTTCCCTCCCATCGAGCCGCCGCTTTTTGCGGTATGCAAAATGGGTGGTAACCAACTTCTCCTGCTATGTCTAATTCCTTCCCTGTGGCCGATCATTCCGGCCACCATAGGTAACTACATTAGGTTTTATACGCCGGTATGGTTTCATGTGGAACATGCCGGCGTATTTTTTTCGCCCTGCGCATCGGGCTGTGTCTTACGATTTCGGGGATAAGCGAAGCCCTCCTACCTTCGTAGGAGGGCTTCTCACCGTTTATCTATTGTTAGATTTCATACCAAATGATCTCGTTGGCATCCATATCCAACTCGAAGCTCGTACCGTCGCCCTTATAAACCGTGGTGTGCTGCGGCTCGTACGTATTGTTGACAACGCAGTACTTGCCGTTCTTTACATAGGCGTGCACTTCCACATTAAAGTTGCTGCTGAACCACTTGTGCAGGTTCTCCTCATCATGGCTGCTCCACAGGATAGCGCGATACAGCAGACGGCTGTTTTCAAAGCTGTAGGGCAAACCGCTTACATATACGGTACGGCCCTTGCCAAAGTCATTAACGGCAAGCTGTACCTCTTTTTCGCGCTGTACCAGAATGGTAGTGCCTTCGTAAGCATAAATATTCTTCTTGCCCTCGCCGAAGTCGATCTCCTTGGTGCAGTCTTCGGTGATGAAGTGCTTGTGCTCATCCCAGTTATACTTATCATAGTTCAGGGTAAAGCCGCGCTCTTCTTCCACGCCCATCACAGTGGCAAGCTGGAAGTAGTGGCCCTGATACTGGTGCGCAGCGGGTTCGCCGACCCCGATAAAGCCGCCGCCGTTATAGATAAAGCTCTTAATCGCGCTGACGATTTCCGGATCGGTCCAGGCTTCGCCGCCGGTATGGGCGGTGTCCGCATCGCCTACATTGATGATAACGTCGATATCCTTGAGGATGGAGGCGTCCGCCTTGATGTCGTCAAAGCTGATGAAACGCACGTCGAACGGCGCGCCGGAGAGGGCTTCGATCACGCCGGCATAACTGTAATTCTGCTTCTGATACAGGGCGTGGTGCACCATGTGGCAGCCCCAGGAACGGGCCTTACCCCAGCTGTTGAGCACGGCGACCGTCTTCACGCAATACGGCGTTGTACCCTTGATGTTGGTGTACAGGGTGCGGAACTCATCGCAAACGCTCTGGATGTAATCGACAAACTCGGGGAAATCAAGCGCCAGCTTGAGGTATCCGCCGTAGCCGATGCGGTCGATGGGCTTGCGCAGGATGGCACGGCGTGCGGTTACCCAGTTTACCTTGGCCTCGCCTACGGGGTCCCCGCCTTCGTGGAAGGTATCCGGGAAGAAGTAAGGCAGGAAACGTCCCTCCGTGTATTTTACACCGGGGATGTCGCTGATCAGGCGCAGGGTGCAGCCGTTGCCCACGCTGCCAACCACAGCGTCGATGCCGATGGTCTTAAACTCGTCCATAAAGGGCTCAGTGCCGATCCAGTGGTCGCCCAGGAACATCATGGCTTCCTTGCCGTATTCATGGGTGATATCCACCATTTCCTTGGCAAGCTTTGCCACCTCGCGGCGCTGGAAAGCCTGAAAATCCTTAAATTCCTTAGACGGGATGCGGTACTGGTTGTTGTAATAGCCCTGGTCGATGATGTATTCCGGGCGGAACTTATAGCCGACCTCCTCCTCAAACTGCTTTAGGATATAGGGGCTGACGGAAGCGGAGTAGCCGTACCAGTCCACATATTTCTCCCTCTTAAGTTCGTCAAACATCAGGGTAAACTGATGGAAGAAAGTAGTATACCGGATGACGTTGACATAGGGATGATCCTCGATGAACTTACGCAGCCGCTTCATGGTGAACTCATGGGTTTTGGGCTGACGCACGTCGAAGGTAATCTGGTGCTCAACGCCCTTCCAGTCGTTTACCACGGCGTTGTACATATGTACCGGGTCCCAGATCAGATAAGCCAGAAAGCTTACGGTGTAATCATGGAATTCTTGGGTATTCCGGATGGTCACGTCGCCGGTGGCGGAATCGTAGCTCCACTGGGAGGTAGGCACCACTTCTCCGGTGGTGCGGTCGATTACTTCCCACCAGCGGGCAATGTCGTCTTGGTCGTTTACCTTCATCAGCTCATCGCTGACGCCGCTCATCAGATGGATGGAAAGGGTGTCGCCGGTGGCGGTGTGGAAGCCGGTCATGATGTAGCATTGCTGCACCTCGTCCGGATTCGCCTTTGCCCAGGCGTTGTCCTTGCGGGTAGTGTAATACGTGGAATATACTTTCGCATCGACGTTTTTGAGTTCTTCCGGAAACTCGGTGCCATCACAGTCACGAATGGCGTCCGCTCCCCATTTCTTCATGATTTCAAGCGTTTCGGGGATAACGTCCATATCCGTTGGGATCGTAACGCGGCCCCTTGACAATTCCTGATTCATTTTCTGCACCTCAATTCTAATTTTTTCACCAGCCGAAGCCGGGCCGAGCCGTACGCACGGGAACACGCCATAGTATCCGTTTCCGCTTTTGGCCGCCCATGCGCCGTTTTCCGCCGCCGGGATCGAAGTCCCTATGACTGCCCGGCATCCGCCTGGCCTGTTTGCGCCACTGCCGGCAAAACAGAGGCTTTGCCTGTACTCTGTCTACTGATATTATGCCAACAATTGCACAGAAAAGCAATGGTTTTTCCATGAAAAATTTTATCTCTTTCATTCCGGAAGGGGGTCTGGAAGCCTCCTTCATATAACGACGGCTTCTCCTTTTTGTTGCATCGGCTCTGTCGCCCGTCACTTGTTTTCCTATTAGGATAAATATAAAAAAATAATACTAACAGTATTTTCTTATATCTCCTTCCGATGTTCTTTTCCTGATTCCGGAGCTAACCTTGTAAAATACATAGAAAAAACCAGATTGTATTTATTGTATCACATAAATCCGTAAAAGTAAAAAGGCATTGCGAAATTATACTTTAAAATCGGTTGTCCGTACCCAATTGTCAAGTACGGTAAAACCCCATAAAAGCGAGGGATAAAATCCCAAATAAACAGCGCGGGCAAGCCCAACGCGCGGCTCATACCGGCGTTGCCAAGGCGTTTGATTCCTTCTGCCGTTCGCCACGCCGCCATGGTAAACCCTACGCTCAAGCCAAGGCATAGTCCTAGCATTGCGGCCACAATGCAATTGATCGAGCTCGTGGGCAGCATGGTTTTGTATGTTTCAAAGACCTTCGGCAAACACGCTTTCATCCCCGCGCCGTTAATATATAAAGGGCAACCGCACACATCTTATATACTAATAGTTAAAAAATAATCCATTTACCCCATTAGTTAATAACCGGCTCTAAGGAGCTTGTCAGCAGAGCGGTGGCTAGGGTAAAAAAACAAAGCAAAATGCTATGGGCACAACTGCTTGGGTTTCTGAGCGGCGCGAAGCATCCGGCTGGAACCAATCCCTCCTTCCAGCACCAAGTTTTCCGCAACGACCGCCGACAGCGCATAACCGACGAGTTCCCAAAATTACTCACCGTTAGCGCTCCTTACTGTGCCGTCTCTTACGGCGACGCTTATTAACGGTTTGTATAAACGCTTATAAAAATTCAATTAGTATAAAACCAAACGAGCATATGCAGCAACAGGCAGGCGGGCACGAGCTAACCCCCCAGGACTAGGGACGGCGCCACGCAGTTTTGCAGGCTGGTACCCGCAGCAATGACCGGGCATAGTCCGATTGCGCCGATCAGGAGTGGGTTTTAAAAGAGAATGCCATCCCAAAATAGATCTTTTATCGCCTCTTTCCTTTCCGGAATGGTTTTCGGCCCCATGAAGTTTTCCCCATTTTCTTTTTAAACGGTGGAAAACTCCCCCGGATCTTTTGCAACGAAAACGCCCGTCCGATTCTCCAGGCGACCCGGTAATTACGGGGCTTACTGTATTGGCCGGCAGAAGTGCAAAACACGCGCCCTCTTCGCAGGGGCCAAATACCGCATCGCCATGGTAAGCAGGGCGGCAAAACACCCGTACACGCTCCGCCCCAGCCGGGTGCTCAGGCTGGTGGAAGGTTCGGTTACCATAAAGGCCACACAGAAAACCAGCATACCGGGGGTTCGTTCAAACAGGACCGATACTCGTGGCGGCGACCCTGGGCGAAAACGCCGCCCAAACAGCGCATACCGCTAGATATGTCGCAGCCGCATCCCAGTTTGCCATGCGCCGGACAGTGAAATACACCCTGCAGGCCGGTACGGCCAACACGGCGGTCGCTCCATCTGCTCCAGGGGAACACACCGGGCGAAGCCCTCTTTTCAGCATAGCTGCCGGGGAATCTGCACAGATCACGCCGGGTAACGGCAGCGCCGCCTTCCGGCGGAGAGGGTCCTTAAAAGAATACTTTTTCCCGCCAGCAAACGCACGCAAGCAAAAACCTGCCGTCGCCCGGTAAATAAATACATCCTTTATTTCACCTCTTGCACACAGCCTGTCCCTATCATATCATGGGAACAGGCACATTGTTTTTGGGAGTGCGGCGCATCCCGACAAAGGAGATTTTTCCCCTTTGCTACCGCACTTCAAAAAGCTATCAAAGGGAGGTGCTGTTTTGTTGATTGAACAGGTAGATGAAACACGGCTTATCATCCTTCTTTCCGCCAAAGACCTGGAGGATTTGGGGCTTACGTTTTCGGAACTCAACTGGCAGGAGGCAAAATGCCGTTCGCTGATGGAAACCCTGCTGCAAAAAGCGTTTGAAGAAACCGGATTTTCCGCCGAGGGTAAGCGCATGCTGATTGAAGCCGCACCGGGGGCGGACGGCTGCGTCATTGTTGTAACGCTGATTCCACAGAAGGAAACCCGGAAACGATACAAAAGAAAAGAGCAGCCGGAGGTGCTGCTCTATGAATTCGAATCCGCCGAGGCGCTTTTATCGGCGGCCGCCCGGTTTTCCACGCGGAAGGATATTCCACAGGAGGGTAAGCTGGTGGAAATCGATGGGCGCTATTATTTGGCCCTTCTGGCGTTAAACCCGCTTACCCGAACCGCCCGCGCCCTGTTATCCGAATACGCCAGGCCCGCCGGGCGCGGCGTAGCCGCCACCGCGCACATGCTGGAATACGGCAGGCTTATAGCGCAAGGGGCGGTGTTTGACCAAATCAACACTGCTGAAGGCGCCTGATCATCTGCGCGGCGTCCGGCGCCCGAAACACGCTGGTGCCGGCCACGCAGATGTCAGCGCCGGCAGCCGCGCATAGAGGAGCGGTCGTTTCGTTAATGCCGCCGTCTACCTGTACCTGTATCTCCAACCCGCGGCGGGCCGCCTCTTCTTTTACCGCCCTTACCTTCGGCAGCATGTCCTCCATAAAAGTCTGCCCGCCGAAGCCCGGCTCCACGGTCATCACCAATACCAGAAAGAGCTTATCCAAATAAGGGAACACCTTCTCGATCGGGGTAGCCGGTTTCACGGACAAGCCCGGCCGGATCCCCAGCGCGGCGATCGCGGCTATGGTTTCTTCCACCTTATCCTCCGCCTCAATATGAAAGGTAATCATATCCGCTCCCGCATCTGCAAATTCCCGGAGGTAACGGTGCGGCCGGTCGATCATCAGATGAACGTCAAACGGCACTTTGCTGATTGGCCGCAGGGCTTTGATTACCCCCGGCCCAAAGGATATGTTCGGTACAAAACAGCCATCCATCACATCCAAATGGATGTAGTCGCTTCCCCCTTCGCTCACACGGCGAAGCTCCTCCCCCATTTTGACGTAATCGCAGGCCAGCATGGACGGCGCTATTTTCATATTTGTTCCTCCCTGTTGATTTGTTCGGGCCGTTTCCGGCTTATTCTTTTTTTATTTTACAGGAAGCTATCAAAAAGGTCAATCTTTCCCTAACGCAACGCCGCGGGCAGAATATTCTGCCCGCGGCTCTCTATCTTAAGCGGCTGCGGCGTACGCCCTCCGCACACTCATCTTATGCATAAGGCTGGGTGATGTTCCCCGCCCTCATGCATACTGTTTCCCGGCTTGGCGGTTTCCCCCGGTCTTACCTGCAAAACGGGCGAAAAAAAGGGCGGAAGCTTTCGCCTCCGCCGGTTAAAAATTTTTGCCCGGCCTGCAGGGCAGAGCGGTAGCGCTATTGTTCCCCCTCTTTGTCTTCCTGCTTTTTATCATCACCGGGCTGCTTTGCGCGCTCCTTGTAAAAGACATAACATGTCACCAAAAGGGTTACCAGCATGATTCCACGGAATACCCAGCCCCACACCCCATGAAACATATTAAGCTCCGGGTGAAGGGAGTTTATCAGCCACCATGCCGCCATGATCTCGAAGACCACGCCTGCAAAGTAAAAGACCTTATTGAGCTTCCCCATGCGCACCATAATCAAGATACCAAGCAAAGCGAACAGCCCTGCGTAAACATAGCCGTACTGCATTTATTTTGGCTCCCCTTCCTTCTTTTCTTCCTCGGATGTCTCTAGGGCCTTTGGGGCCTGTCCCTGTTTTTCCGCATGCTTTGCTTTCCAGTAATAAGCAAACAATTTATAAAACAGATACCCCACAAATACCAGGGTGCCAATACCATGCACCCAACGCATAAAACCGGAATACGGCCAGATTAGGTTTACCACCGCGTCCAGCAAAAGCCATCCGCCCTCAAACAAAAAATAAAAGGAGAGGGATTGGTAGAAAGGATAACCGCGCAGGGGCGGCGTGAACAGAATGGTCGCAACTGCAAAACAAAGCAGCGCGCCGGCTACTGCTAACCACATGGATAACACTCCTTTGCCAAAGTAGGTAGCGTCCGCTTTGTCGCCGGGCGCCCTCAGGTGGATACCATACCATATGGAAACAGTATATTCTTTCTGCCCCGTGAAGTCAAGCAAAGCCCGGCGCTTTGTACGGAAGAATTGCGCTTTTTAACCGGCGCTTATCCTTCCCACAGGAGCGTAACCTCATCAGCCGGCAATACGGGGACGCTGCAGGCTCTGGGCGGATGTTTTTTTCCGCCGGGGCTTTTGCGCCGCTTTTTGCCTTACGGCCTTCTCCCGGCGCTCCCGGCGTTCTATAAACAGCAGCTTCCCGCAAATGCCGGCCAAAGCCGCCTGCAAAAACAGAAGGATTGCGCCAATGGCCGCCGAGGCAGGCGGTGCGCTTAACAGGGCGATGACCCCGGCGAGCACGCAAAGGAACAGGGAAGCAAGGCTTTCTTTTTGGACCGGGCGGCAGTAAAAAGCCATAACCCCCCCATACAACAACAATAGTATCCCCATCAAGATGTTCATACCGCTACCTCCATCAAACATATATTTGTCGATCATTTGTTCTGTTTTATTATAGCACAAACTTTCGATTAATCAAGAGAAAAACAAAAATTTGTTCGTATTTGTCTATGCAATCAAGCCCTCCCCTTCCGGCAATCGCAAAGGGGCCATGCTACATGTTTAAACATGTAGCATGGCCCCTTTGAATCACAATATCTTTTTTACGCCAACACGTAAATCGACATTTTACGTCTGCCGAAGCTCAGGCATTCGCCTTCCGTGTCAAAGAACAGATCCGCAAGCGCGTGGCCGCTCATCATGGCGCCGCCGGTATCCGCTGCAATGGCATAGCCATACACGTAGGAGCCGTCGGGCGAGCAAATATACAGCCGGGTGCCGTAAGGTATCACATTGGGGTTTACCGCCACCCTTCCATAAGCAACCGGCAGGCCGGACGCAGTCCGGGAGCCTTCAGCAGCGCTGTAGGCGGTGCAATTGCCGGTAAACACCTTGCTGTAGCTGATCACGTTGCCGTTGCTGTCGGTCAGGGTACCATCCGCACCAACCGTAGCGGCTGCCGCGGGTTTTGCCTTCGTGCCCACCAGAACCTGCTTGCTTACCGGTTCCTTAGTCACTTCGTTGCTGATAACGGTTTCCTCCGCAACTTCGCCGTTGACAAGCTTCTGGCTGGTCACGACGGTGCGCTCGCCGTTAGTCCCTTCCCGGACCACTTTGCTTTCGCCTTTGTAAAGGTCGTTCGTTTCGATAGACTCCACTCCATACTCCACCGGTTCGGTAGAGGTTACCTCGCGGTAGGTCACACGGTCGATGGTTACCTCACCATTTTCCGTGACGTCGGAATCCATATCCATCGAAACCACGTCGTTCTCATCCACTCCAATATTGAGCAGGAAGAGAGCATTCCGCAGGCTTCCCTCGGGCACAACTGCCGTTTGGGTTTCTCCGCCGACGGTAAGCGTCAGAGTATGCCAGCGGATCACATTCACCTGCATGCCGGGCGTAAGCGTTGCGGTCGGCTCGGGGCTTACGGTATCGTTTTCATCCAGGGCCACTCCGGCTTCTTTTAAAGCGTCTGCCACCGTGCCCTCTGTGAAGATCAGGCTTTCCTTTTTGCCGTCTGCCGCCACCGTAACTTCAAAAGCGCGTTTGACGATGATCGTATTTTCTACCTCATCACGCACTACTTTGTCGTTTGCTCCCAGGGCAATGCCGGCCATTTCCAGAACCTTTTCGGTTTCCGTCTGCATGGTGGAAACCACATATCTGTTTTCGCCGTCCACAATGGTAATATCTTTGGTTAGAGCAGCTACCGTAACGATGGAGCTGGTGGCTATTACGCACATCAGCAGCAATGCGACCAGGCGCATGAACTGCTTGTTCAGCCCTTTCATTTTGGTTGTGTTCATCTCCATAAAAATCTCCTTGTGATGTCCTTGATTTGGATCGCGCCCCTACGTGGACTTACCAATAAGAACGCGTTTATCCATGACAATTCTTAGGATTTCCGACGCTGATGGTTATTATATGCACCAGTTGCCCTGCTGTCAAATATCCATTCTTTTAATTTTCGTATATATTGCACAGCTTTCTCTGACAAGAGTTTCCAATCTACCCCTTTATACGCCTTCATTTCCTTTTTTTTAACGAATTTAAGGGGCGATTCTCTGTGCAACTTGCAAGAAAATAAAAAGTTACAAAGTAGTTACAAACTGTTACAGGTTTGTAGCTGATAATCGGGATAAAATGAGCAAATGGTAACAAACCCTTACAAAAACATGCGTTCGGATGGAAATATCTTTTCTGGAAGGGTTTTGATCTTTATCCCCCTTGATTTTCTGTCGATCAAAGGAACTTACGCCCTCCCTTTCTATTATATAAAGAAATAGGGACTCTCTGTGCCATTTTTATCCCAATACAATAAATATTATAGTTAATATTTTTTATATAGTATTGAGCGGACATACAACCGTTGATTTTTATACGATGAGGATTTCTATTTTGCCAAATCCTTTGCTACCCCTTACTTGCCGGTAAAAAATCGGGCTGCCGGTTACACATCTGTATAAACGGCAGCCCGACCCTCATAAGAGGATATGCTACGGCTTTTTACATGAAGCCGTATTTTTCCTTAAGTGGTTTCTTATTTTTCCGGCAAGATTTTATCAATTCCCATATAGGGGCGCAGTACTTCCGGCACCGTTACGCTCCCGTCCGCGTTTTGATACTGTTCGACAATCGCGGGGATCACACGGCTGGTCGCCAGACCGGATGCATTTAAGGTGTGCACAAGGTGCAGCTTTTTGTCTTCCCCACGATATTT
>CAMMKL010000061.1 GCA_946497265.1 uncultured Clostridia bacterium
GCCTGTACCGCACCCAGAAATATGTGGTGCGCCGCTGGCTTTTGGACGAGCAGAAGCGTGTGGACGGCCGCGGTATGGATGAGATTCGGCCGCTGGCTGCCGAGGTCGGCCTGCTTCCCCGCGTACACGGCTCCGGTATGTTTACAAGAGGCCAGACCCAGGTGCTGACCGTAGCCACCTTGGGTCCGGTGAGCGACCAGCAGTTGCTCGACGGTATCGATGGAGAAGAATTCAAGCGCTATATGCATCAATATAATTTCCCGTCCTATTCGGTAGGCGAAACCCGGCCCAGCCGCGGCCCCGGCCGCCGGGAGATCGGCCACGGCGCCCTGGCGGAACGCGCCCTGGTACCGGTGATCCCTTCGGTGGAAGAATTCCCTTACGCCCTGCGCCTGGTATCGGAGGTGCTCTCTTCCAACGGTTCCACTTCGCAGGCATCCATCTGCGGTTCCACCCTGGCGCTGATGGACGCAGGCGTACCGATTAAGAAGCCGGTTGCCGGCATTTCCTGCGGCCTGATCACCGAAGGCGACCGCTGGATGACGATGGTCGATATTCAGGGTGTGGAAGATTTCTTCGGAGACATGGACTTTAAGGTGGCCGGCACGCATGAAGGCATCACCGCCATCCAGATGGATTTGAAGATCGACGGCCTGACGCCGGCGATTGTGGAAGAGGCGCTTGCCAAGACGCACAAAGCGCGCGACTATATTTTGGACGAGGTTATGCTCAAAGTCATTGCCGAACCGCGTGCAGAGCTTTCCAAATATGCGCCCAAGATGCTTTCCACCGTTATCCCGGTGGACAAGATCCGGGAAGTCATCGGCTCCGGCGGAAAGGTCATCCAGAAAATTTGCGCCGAGTGCGACGTCAAGATGGATATTGAAGAGGACGGCCATGTCTTTATTTCCGGCATCGACCTGGATAACTGCAACCGCGCTTTGACCATTGTAAACACCATCGTATCCGACCCGGAAATCGGCGCGATCTATAAGGGCCGCGTCACCAGGCTGATGGACTTTGGCGCATTTGTGGAAATCGCCCCCGGCAAGGAAGGGCTTGTGCATATCTCCCGTCTGGACGTGAAGCGTGTGGACAAGGTAAGCGACGTGGTGAACGTAGATGACGAAGTGATCGTAAAGGTGACGGAGATCGACGACAAGGGCCGCCTGAACCTCTCCCGCCGCGACGCGCTGATCGAGGTGGAGGGCCTTGTGCCGGAAAATGACGTGGACGACCGCCCGCGCCGTTCCGGCCATCGCGACGACCGTCGCAGAAACGACCGCCGCGACGCGCCCAGAGGGGCCAATGGATTTATCCCTAATACCAATAAACCGAGAAAGTAAACTGCGTGCAGTAGGCTTTCGAGATCTGTCGGCCCCTTAAAAGGGTAGATTACCGGAGGGTGCCGGCCTGCTGGAATAAACCGGCGTGATTCCGTAAGGTGGGTCGGCGGGCAAAAGGCGAGAGCTTTTGGCCTGTCGGCCTGCCTTTTTATAAAAACAAAAAAGGAAATAGGAAATAGGAAAGAGGCAACAGCTATGGGTTATAAAAAAGCGTTTATGGAATTAATGGTCAACTCCGGTGTGCTCACCTTTGGGGAATTCACTTTGAAAAGCGGGCGCATTGCACCGTACTTTGTGAATACCGGTAATTACAAAACCGGCATGCAGGCCGCCAAGCTGGGGGAATTTTACGCTGACTGCATTATGGAAAACGGGCTGCAACATGTGGACGCCCTGTTTGGCCCGGCGTATAAAGGGATTCCTCTTTCGGTCGCCACCGCCATTGCGCTCTATAATAAATATGGCGTGGAAGTGAATTACTGTTTTAACCGCAAGGAAGCGAAAGATCACGGCGAAGGCGGCACCCTGGTGGGCTATCAGGTGAAGGACGGGGATAAGGTGCTCATCATTGAGGATGTTGTAACCGCCGGCACCGCTATGGCGGAAACCGTCCCCATGCTCAAGGCGCTCGCCCAGGTGGATATTGTCGGCCTAGTCATTTCGGTGGATCGGATGGAGCGCGGCAAAAACGAATGCAGCGCCGTGCAGGAGATTCAAAAGCTTTATGGGATTACCACCTATCCCATCGTGACCACCCGTGAGATCATCGACACTTTACATAATGTGAAAATCGGCGGTAAGGTGGCGCTCGATGATGCGATGAAAGCGAAAATGGAAGCTTATTTGGAGGCTTACGGCGTATAAAGGATGGAAAAAATTACACTGAAAAACGGCCTGCGTGTGTTGCTGGAATACCAGCCCTATGCGCGCACCGCCTGTTTTGGCGTTTGGGTGAAAAGCGGTTCCCTTTACGAAAAAGAGGAAAACAATGGCATATCGCATTTTATTGAGCATATGGTGTTTAAAGGAACGTCTATGAGAAGTGCCCGCCGGATCGCCGAAGAAATGGACGAGATCGGCGGGCAGATGAACGCCTATACTGCCAAAGATTACACCTGTTTTTACGCCCGAACACTGGAAGAGCATGTGGAGCAGGGGTTTTCGATTTTGGCCGACATGGTGACAGGCCCGCGCTTTGACCCGCATGATGTAGAGACGGAAAAGGGCGTTGTGCTGGAGGAAATCGGGATGAGCGACGATACCCCGGAAGACAAAGTTGTGGAAAACCAGTATGCGGCTGTTTGGAGAGGATCGTCCGCCGGCATGCCGATTTTGGGCCGCACCGGCAGCTTGGCCGTAATGGATACCGCCGCCCTACGCAGCTATTATCAGGAAAAATACACCCCCAGACGGATGGTCGTCGCAATATGCGGCCGGTTTGAGCGGGCAGCCTTTCTTGACTGTGTAAAACGCTATTTTGGGTCTTTGGTGCCGGGGATCGAACCGGACGAGCCGGAAACGATCCTCTACCAAAAGCAATGCGTTGTACAGACGGAGGAACAGGAACAGACCCATATATGCCTTTGCATGCCCGGCCTACCCGCAGGGCATCCAAAGCGTTACGCCCTCAATATTTTACATATCATTGCGGGCGGCAGCACCTCCTCCCGGCTGTTCCAGCGGGTGCGAGAAGAGCTGGGACTCGCCTATTCCATTTTTACGGATGTAACCTCCTATGCGGGGGGCGGCCTGTTTGAGATTCAGACGGCGGTAACACCCGGCGCGGATCAGAAGGTCTGTAAGGAAATCCTGCATGTGTTGGAGGGGTTGCGCCGGGGCGTGACGGAGAAGGAATTGGCCCGCGCCCGCGAACAGCTCAAATCCAGCGTGGTGATGAGCATGGAAAGCAGCGCCTCCCGCTTGGGGAGTATGGGCAAAGGAGAGCTGCTGCGCCGGAGGGTACGTACCGAGGACGAGCTGCTGGCCGAAATCGAAGCGGTAACGCTGGACGAGGTAAACCGCATCGCAAAACAGGTATTGGATCTCAATCAACTGGCAGTATCGGTGCTGGGCCCTGAGTGCCAAAGATCTTTTTATCACAATCTGGTCTGTGGAGAATCGAAAAGGGGAAGGTAAGACAGGTTGCTCAAACCCGGGAATAGAGAGGGATAGCATGGAAAACAAGAGGGTAGTGGTTAAGGTGGGTACTTCCACATTGACGTATGAAAACGGCAAATTGAATATCCGCCGCATCGAAGCGCTGTGCAAGGTGCTAAGCGACCTGCAGAACGCCGGGCATCAGATCATATTGGTAAGCTCAGGCGCTATCGGCGTGGGTGTGGGAAAGCTGGGGCTGAAAAAGCGTCCGCACGATACCGCCCAAAAACAGGCGGTTGCGGCAGTGGGCCAATGCGAGCTGATGTTTATATATGATAAGCTGTTTGGCGAGTACAACCACACAGTGGCCCAGGTCTTACTTACTAGAGACGTGATGATGAACGACCATACCAAACAGAACGTTATTAACACGCTGCAAGAACTTATGGCGCTGGACATCATCCCCGTGGTGAATGAGAACGACACGGTGGCCATCGACGAACTGGTAGGTTCTAATTTTGGCGATAACGACACGCTTTCCGCCATTGTGGCGGATTTGGCGGAGGCCGATCTGCTGGTGATCCTGACGGATATCGATGGCCTGTACGACTCCGACCCCCGAAAAAACCCGGAGGCCAAATTGATTCCTATCGTAACCCACATCGACGAGCGTATCCGGGAGATGGCGGGCGGTTCCGGCTCCAATCGAGGGACAGGAGGCATGAGCACCAAAGTTTCTGCCGCTGTGGTGGCGAACGACGCGGGGATCGATTGTTGTGTCATCAATGGGAAAGATCCGTCTCTCTTATACGATTTACTGGACGGCAAGCCGGTAGGGACACGTTTTATTCATGAAAAACAATAAAAGGATATTGAGGTGATCAACATGACCGTACTGGAAAAAATGGGGCAAAATGCAAAAGCTGCCGCCCGTACCTTGGCGGTAGCAGGTGCGGAGAAAGATCGGGCACTGACGCAGATAGCCAAGGCGCTGTTGGAGCATCAGGAAGAGATTCTGGAAGCAAACCGGATCGACTTGCAGAATGGAAAAGAGGCAGGCTTAACGCCTTCCCTGCTGGATCGGCTGGCGCTCTCTCCGGCGCGTCTGGAAGGGATGGCGGAAGGCGTGCGGCAGATCGTCGCCCTGCCCGACCCGGTGGGAAAGGTGTTGGACGGTATGGTGCGGCCCAACGGGTTGCGGATCACCAAGGTTCGTACCCCGTTGGGCGTCATCGGGATCATCTATGAAGCGCGCCCCAACGTTACGGTGGATGCGGCCGCGCTGTGCCTGAAATCAGGCAACGCCGTTATCCTGCGCGGAGGCAAAGAGGCGATCCATTCCAACCTGTGCCTGGCGAAGGTGATGCGCAGCGCGTTGGAGGCCGCCGGCTTGCCCGCCGACAGCGTCCAGTTGGTGGAGGATACCACCCGCCGGTCTTCTCTGGAGCTGATGGGGCTTACCGAATATCTCGATGTCCTAATCCCACGCGGAGGTGCGGGGCTTATCCGCGCTGTGGTAGAGAATTCCCATGTGCCGGTGATTGAAACCGGCGCGGGGAACTGCCATGTTTATGTAGACGCCTTTGCGGATCTTGATATGGCAGCCAACATTATCTATAATGCAAAGACGTCGCGCCCATCGGTATGCAATGCAATAGAAACCATCCTGATACATGAGGCCGTTGCGGAAGAAGCCCTGCCCAAAATCCGGGACCGCTTGCAGGAAAAACAGGTTCAGCTGCGCGGTTGCGAGCGGACCAGGCAAATTTTGGGGAGCTCGGTTATTCCTGCTACGGAAGAAGATTGGGCGACGGAATATCTTGATTATATCCTTGCCGTACGTGTGGTGAAAAGCTTGGACGAAGCGGTGGAGCATATTTCCCGCTATTCCAGCGGGCACAGCGAATGCATTGTAACCCGCGACTACAAAAATGCGAAAGAGTTCACCGCCCGTATTGACAGCGCTGCGGTTTATGTGAATGCTTCGACCCGTTTTACCGACGGCGGCGAGTTCGGGTTGGGGGCGGAAATCGGAATTTCCACCCAAAAGCTTCACGCACGCGGTCCTATGGGACTTAATGAGCTCACCTCGGTAAAATTTATTTTGGAAGGCGATGGACAAATTCGATAACGGGAGGAAGGCAAATGGCTGGAAACAAAAAAACCCGGAAAGTGCCCGTGGCCGAGTTTAAGGCCGATTATCGGGCGGACAGCTATACCCCGGTAGAAGCCCCTCCTTCTCCAAAGCCGGAAGAGATTACCTTTTCTGCCGATTACCGCAGTGAAGGCGAAAAGGCTTCCCGGGATATGCTGCAGATGGGCGGGCCGGAATCGTTTGAAGGGGTACTGAATCCGGAAGAACCCGAGGGGGAAGTGGAGGATACCTCCGCGTGGCAGGAGGATGGGGAGCTTGCCGCCGGAGGGGATATTTTGACGGAAGAGGATATTTCCGAAGAGCAGCGGGGCGGTGAATTTACCAAGGAGCGCGCTCAACCGTTGGGCGATCGGTTCAATAACCAGCGCCTTTCCAGGCGGAGGGGACGTCACCGCTATGGTGTGGCGGTAGGTTCGGTTGTCCTTTTGCTGGCTCTTGTCGGCGTTGTCTTTTTGGCGGTGACGGCCGGCCGGGCGATTTATCATACGGCTACCGACGACAGCGCTTTACGCGCGTATGACGAATGGTTGGCGCCGGTTGTTATGCAGGACCCCGCACCCTTTGAAAGCATTGATCAGGCGGATCCCGACATGGTGATGACGGCCTCCTTGTGGTCGGCCGTTTCTTCGTCCGGGCCGGATGCTTTTACCACTTACGACGACCAAGGCCGTACGCTGGTGCCTTTGGGAGAAGTAGAAAAGGCCTGCAAGGCGCTATTTGGCCCGGATTGTACCGTGCAGGCGCGAACACCGGAACAGGAGACTTTTTTTACCTTTGATAATACAGATAATCAATTTCATGTTGCGCCCTTCAGCACTCAGTCCAGCTATCAGCCCTATACAGAGAGCGCGAGAAGATCAGGCGACAGCGAAATTCTCCGTGTCGGCTATGTTTCACCGGTGGATGAAAGTTACGGAAATAAGAGTGCCGAAGCAAAGCCGGAGCCCGTCAAGTATATGGAGTATGTGTTGAAAACCAACCCGCAAACCGGGGAAACATATATATCAGCAATTCGTTCGGTGCAGTAACCAGATTTATTTGATACCAAGATGAAATGTGTTAATAAGAATTGCGTAGCAAAGACAACACCGCCAATTTATTTAAAATTGGCGGTGTTGTCTTTGCTGGATGGTAAAATGATTTACTAAGATATTAAGAGCAATATACAAGAATAATAAAGGGAAACTATGCTGAAACGGTAAAAGAAGAAAGTAAATTCGTCTTTTACGTAGGCTAATGCTTTAAAGTGACGTAAAAAAGATGGTAGACACAGATGCGGCCTACCATCTTTTTTAAAAAACATTTGGGTATCACCGGGCGATCTTAATACAGCTGGAACGCGCTTTACTGCATTTGTATATTTCAGAAAACAACATTCTAGCTTTTAAGACATCCTAATGATCGTTTATTTTTTTTTGCAATTTTTATCAAACGACGGGTTAAACGCATAAAAGTTTTTGCTGTCCAATTTATCCGTGGCAATACGCAAGCCTTCGCCGAAACGCTGGTAATGTACGACTTCACGCTCACGCAGGAAACGGATGGGGTCGATTACATCAGGATCGTCGCAGAATCTTAGGATATTGTCGTACGTGGTTCGGGCTTTTTGCTCGGCCGCAAGGTCTTCATGGAGGTCGGTAAGCACATCGCCTTTTACCGCCATAGAAAAGGCATTGTAAGGCGTGCCGTTGGCGGCTGCCGGATAGATACCTGTGGTGTGGTCCACAAAATAAGCGTCAAACCCAGCCTTTTTGATTTCCTCCATGCTCAGGTCTTTGGTAAGCTGATACACGATTGCGCCGATCATTTCCAAATGAGCCAATTCGCCGGTACAGAAATTACTATCAGTAATACAAAGCTTGGTATAGAATATGTTTGTAGTTTAAGCCGGCATTTTTGAAAAATTATGTAGGAATCCTTTTTTAAACAGATGGACAGGCATGCATTTTCATAAGAGGCTCGGAGTATAAGAAGAAAAAGAAAGGCGATACTATTTTTGAACTTGAAAGGGGAGATGGCCGTGAAAGAAAGAGACAAACAGCTATTGCCGATCAGGATGCCTAGTGAAGACAGTTTGATTGACAGCGACAACGTCGCATCCGCGACGGAATGCACCGGATTGATTCCGACTCCGCCGATTTCGGAAGAAGAAGCAAAGTCCTACACCCAAATCTATAATATTCCGCAGCCGGAGGATAAAGTAAACAACAGGTTGCAGTATGAATCAGATCGAAAGACCTCTTTTGATAGATAATTAAAAAAGAAATGGCGGGCATAAAAGTTGCTCGCCATTTCCTTTATGTACTATTATAAATGGTTAGGAATCGCCTGGTCCCGCTTTCCTGAGACCGGCTAAGCGGGAAAGCTCCTGCAGGATCGGTTTCTCCTCTTGAATATAATCAGATTGCAAAAAAAGTTTGCTGTCCCCTATCAGAAGGAAGTAGCCTTCCCTCGGCTCAGGCTTTGTTTTCATTATGTATCACCTCATGATACGTTTATGTAGGAAGAAGTTGCTTCATGCTTATATTTCTTTACAGGACAGGCATTCTTTATCAAGTAAAAGCTATATTTGATAAAAGGGAGGAGGAAGTATAGTGGAATATGTTGTTTATTTAAGAAAATCCAGAGCCGACCTGGAAGCGGAAGCACACGGGGAGGGGGAGACCCTGGCTCGCCATCGGCAAATTCTGGATCGAGTGGCATCGCAGTTAAGGCTCACGATTGATCGGGTGTATGAAGAAATCGTATCCGGAGAAACCATTGCGGCCCGCCCGGTTATGCGCCGGTTACTGGAAGAGGTAGAACAGGGGATATGGCGGGGTGTGCTTGTGATGGAGGTAGAGCGCCTGGCACGCGGGGATACCATCGACCAAGGGATTGTGGCGCGCGCTTTTCAACTTTCCGGAACAAAAATAATTACCCCTCTAAAAATCTATGATCCGCAAAATGACATGGATGAGGAGTATTTCGAATTTGGCCTTTTTATGAGCCGACGTGAATACAAAACCATCAACCGGCGGCTGCAAAGAGGCCGCGTCTCCTCAGTGCGGGAGGGAAAATATGTGGGCAGCCTCGCTCCTTATGGATATGAGAGGGAAAAGCTGCACAGCGACAAAGGCTTTACCTTAAAACCGAACCCGGAGCAAGCCGAAGTGGTACGCTCGATTTTTGGATGGTTTACAGGAGGAGAGACTAATGCAAGCCAAAATCTTTCGGAAATTGCCCGTCGGTTGAATACCTTGAAAATTCCTGCGGCAGAGGGAGGACAATGGCTGCCTTCTACGGTACGGGCCTTGTTACAGAATCCGGTGTATACCGGAAAGTTGCGCTGGGGCTTTCGGCCTCAGAAAAAAACGATACAAAAGGGCTCTATTTCCATTACTCGCCCACAGATACCGTGCGAGCAGTGGATGGTTACCGATGGTTTGCATATACCGATCATAACGGAAGAATTATTTCAAAAAGCGCAAGGATTATTGCATCAAAAGTGCAAACAAAACCATACGACAAGATTAAAAAACCCTTTTGCAAAAGTAATGGTGTGTGCTTTGTGTGGCCAAAGTATGACCCGGCGCCCTCAGAAACAAGGAACTCCTTTTTTAATATGTACAACCCCTCATTGTAAAAATGTTGGGGTTAGTATGGAAGCAATGGAAATCGTATTGCAGCAAGCGTTGGAATATTGGTTTGGCGGGTGGCGCATTCCAACCGACGCTGGCGGTAATACGAATGATAAGATAGCAACAGAAGAGAGGAGAGCGATACAATTGCGTCGGCAAACCCTTCTTCGGCAAAAGGAACGTATATTTATGTTTTTGGAAAACGGCGTTTATACGCCGGAATTATTTCGCGTACGGTTACAATCCATTGAATGCAAATTAAAAGACCTTCCGGGTGATGTGGCTTTTCAGAAGGTGAAAAACGATACGGCGACAGAGCGGCAAGAAATCCAGACGGTATGTGAGCTTTATCGGACTCTGCCGGATGCGCGCAGCAAGAATCTTTTACTGCGTACTTTGTTTCAGAAAATTGAATATCAAAAGGAGCAGGCCGGGCGATGGCATATAAGCCCATCCAATTTTACTCTGGTTCTCTATCCAAAGCTGCCTCCTAAACAGCTAGATCACTGACAACGATATGGGGCGGATTCGCCGGTACAGAAATTACTATCAGTAATACAAAGCTTGGTATAGAATATGTT
>CAMMKL010000062.1 GCA_946497265.1 uncultured Clostridia bacterium
CCCTGCGCCCCCGTGTTATTGGCAAACGGAACGCCCATGGCCACCCAGTCCCAGGCTGGAGCTGTCGGTTCTGCAGCGCCGCCTCCACTGCTTCGGGAATCCGGGCGAAATGCGCCACCAGGGAATTCGGCTTTTTTTCCGGGTCATCCTGTGAAAAGGGGACAAAGTAGATATGCCGGGTGTTTAAAAGCCGCCCAATATTTTGGGCCGACGCGCCCAAACCGTCGTTGGTGGCGGGCGCCAGAAGGACCGGACGCCCAATACGCAGATGGGATTTGCACGCCATGGTCACGGTCGTGTCCGTAATGCCGTTTGCAAGCTTTGCTAACGTGTTTCCGGTGCAGGGAGCCACCAGGATTAGGTCGCACATTTTTTTGGGCCCAATGGGTTCGGCGTCAGAGATGGTCTTTAACAGCTTGTGTCCGCAAATATCCTCCAGTTCCCAGATGAAATCTTCCGCGCGGCCAAAACGTGTATCCGTACTGCTGGCGTTCTGGGACATGATGGGAAGAAGCCGGTACCCTTGTTCCGATAGCCTCCTCGCCTGTTCGATGGACTTGCTGAATGTACAAAACGACCCGCACATGGCGTAGCCGATGGTTATGCTTTTCATTCCATTTCCTCCTCAAGCATATGGTAAACGGTGGTCTTGATGATCTGGCCCGCGGCGCGGGGAGCGCATTTACCGGGTAAGGAAAGCGCCTGTATGGCGCGGATCCCCAGCCGTTTGGCCGCCTCAAAATCCACTCCGCCGGGGGCGGAGGCAAGATCGATCACCAAAGCGTCGCCCGCACAGCGGGCCAATGTATGGGCGTCAAACACCATTTGAGGTATGGTATTAAAGATCAAATCATATCCGCTGGTCTTCCATAGCTGGGAAGTTGCAAAGGCCCGGCAGCCCGACGCTTCGATCCAGGCAAGATCTTTTGCTTTGCGCGCCGTCGCCGTCACCCTGGCGCCCAGGCCGCGCAGCATGCCGCAAAGCGTCTTACCGATCCTCCCATACCCCGCCACCAGACAACGGGAACCGTTGATCGTACCCGGAAACTCTCTCATAGCAATTTCAATGGCCCCTTCCGCTGTGGGCACGCTATTCCGCACGGCAAACTCCTCCTGTACCGAATAGTCGTATACGGCTGCGCCATTCCACAGGTCGCTGGTGCGCGTCAGGCGGGAGGCCATACCACAAAAGACTTTTTTATCCGACATCAGGTGGGCAAAGCCGTCATCCAAAAGGATCCGCTGGTCTGAAAGCGGGGCGTTTAAGGTTTTGCCGTCCACGCTGACAGGCAGGGGCAGGATCACCGCTTGGCTGTTTTCCACCGCCTGCTGTAAAGAAGTTTTCTGTACGCCGTTAAAAAAGATGGCGCCCTCCATAGCTGCGGCGAAAACGGTACATCCGTCTTCTACCAGCGATTCCGCCATTTCTGCCTGCCGCCGGTCGCCCCCAATCACTGCAAAACTGTTTATCTGTATCATAAAGGTAAGTCCCTCCATCCAATAGGAATCTACCCTATAATATGGAGGGACGGAATACTGTGTGCCATGCCGTACCGGAAAATAAAAAACCAGAAAAGTGTTTATTTTAGTTCCGGGAAACAGTATAATAAACGTAGGAACGACTGTAAAGCCAAAACAAGGAGTGAATTTCATGGAACATCAGGATATATTGGATCGTGTCAAACGGATCCACTTTATAGGCATCGGTGGAAGCGGCATGTGCCCGCTGGCGGAAATCCTTCACAGCCGTGGCTATATACTGACCGGTTCCGATGTCTCGGAATCGGACACCCTGGAGCGTATCCGCTCCTATGGGATTCCCGTCATGATGGGGCACAAGACGGAAAATATTAAGGGCGCCGAGCTGGTGGTTTACACCGCGGCCGCCAAACAGGACAACCCCGAACTGGTTGCCGCGCGGGAGCAGGGAATCCCCACGATGGAACGCAGCGTCATGCTGGGCGTCGTTACCCGGCAATATGCCGACACGGTGGCCGTGAGCGGAACGCACGGCAAGACGAGCACTACCGCCATGCTCACACAGATCCTGGTAAACAGTGGAAAAGACCCTTCCGCGATCATTGGCGGAAAGCTGCCTTTTATAGGCGGCAACGGCCGGATCGGAAAGTCCGAGATCATGGTCTGCGAGGCCTGCGAATATGTCGATACCTTCCTTCAGCTAACGCCGGCGGTTTCCATTATCCTGAATGTGGACGCCGACCACCTGGACTACTTTAAGGACTTGGAGCATATCATCCGCTCTTTCCATCAGTTCGCCGGCCAAACCACCAAAGCGCTGGTGGTAAACGGCGACGACCCGAACGCCCTGAAAGCGGTGGAAGGCCTTTCCCTGCCGGTGATTACCTTCGGTCTAGGCAAGAAGAACGATTACTACGCGGCCGAAGTGGCGGCCACCGCCGGCGTGCGGGAACATTTTATTCTGGTGCATAAGGGGGAAAAGCTGACGGAAATCTCCCTGAGCGTGCCGGGTAAGCATAACATTTACAATGCGCTGGCGGCAGCCGCAGCGGCGCATTATTTGGGCGTCGGACCCGAGGATATCGCCTTCAGCCTGCATCAATTTACCGGCGTACACCGCCGCTTTGAAATTCTGGGAAGGCCAAACGAGATTGTCATCGCCGACGATTTCGCCCACCATCCCACCGAGCTGACCGCCACCCTCACCGCCGCCATGCAGATGGGCTTTCAGACGGTTTGGGCGGTTTTCCAGCCGCATACCTTCAGCCGGACGTATCTGCTGATGGACGATTTCGCCAAGGCGCTTCGTATTCCGGACCGCGTGGTGATGTCGGAAATCCTGCCCGTGCGAGAAACCAACACCTACAACGTACACACCAAGGATCTGGCCGACAAAGTACCGGGCAGCGTGTGGTTCGATACGTTTGAAGAAATTACCGAATATATTGTGGCGCACGCCAAGCCGGGCGACCTGGTGCTGACGCTGGGCGGCGGAAACGTATACCAATGCGCCCATATGATCCTAGACCGATTGAATGCAGCCCTCTAATCTATACAATTTGGAACTTTCTTCTTTTTAATACAAGGAGTTGAGTCTGATGAATTTATGGATCGCTATTCTGGTATTGAATGGGGTTACCGCCTTTATTGGTATTCTCGTTGGGCTGCTCTGCTGGAAGAAGCACTCCCCTTTTCCCCGTACTGAGGTGGGGTACCACGTGGGCGAAGCGATGCAACAGGAACAGGCATGGGAAAAGGGCAACAAATACGCGGGCAAGCTTTGCCTGTTTGGAGGTCTTGCCTTTTTTGTCCTCCTGCCCCTTTGCCTGTTTCTAACCGGCGCATCCAAAGGCTGGCTGCTGGCCGCCTATTTTATGAGCGCTGTGGTGTATATCCTTTTGGTGGTTTTTCTGCCTGCCCGGATCCTAAAACGCAAATAAACATTCGCTCTTATAAAAGTCGGTTGCTCTCTTTTTGTCTTATCCCCCTCAAAAAAACAATGGCCGCTGTAATGCCAAATAGCATTACAGCGGCTTTTTTACGAAAGCAAGGTAAGGAAACAGACTGATAGCAATATTTCTTTAGCCGAAACAGTTATGAAAACGCTTCATAAACGACTGGCCCGCCAGGGCAAAATTGCAGTAACAATTGCCTTTTTCTGTTGTTTATATCTGTTTCCCGGTATCCCGAAAGGTAAAGATACCGTCATAGTCACAGTTTAGTGCGTCGGCTATCGCTTTACATTCTTCTTCTGTTAGCTTATCCCGATTGAGTTTATTGTACAGATAGGTTCCAGTATATCCCATTTTTTCACTTAAATCTTTTATTGTCATATCTCTTTCTATGAGAATAGATTTTATTTTTTTAGCCATGCTCATTTTTTATCACTCCTGTTGCGTAATGGTAACCTAATGAGGGTAGCAATCCATTTAAAAATGATATACATCTTTCCCGGACAAATGAAATCATTGACTTTTTCGTTTTATCAGGTTATAATTAACCGTATTAGATTAATCGTAACCAGATACGGTTAATATAGTGAAATCCTGCTAACCCAGAGAGTCGGATCTATACGTCACTTTTCTGCTGTTTATACCTGTTTTCCGGTATCCCGAAAGGTAAAGATACCGTCATAGTCACAGTTTAATGCGTTGGCTGTGTCGTGTAATTCCCTTTCCGACAAATTATCGCGGGAAAGCTTATTGCTCAAATTATTTCCAGTCGTACCGATTTTTCCGGCAAGCTCCTTAATTGTCATGTTTCGTTCCAATAATATCGTTCTTATTTTAAGCGCCATTCCCATAAAAAGCCGCCCCTCCTTTTCTGTAAACAAAAACGTATTATATCACACGTAAAAATATTGTTTACCATTTTTAGAAAAGATTATACACTTAATAATGATAAGATTTTATAGACTCCATTCATGGGATTTATGATAACTGTTTTTCAGTCTCGGCAATGATAAAGCTTCCTTTAAAGCGTTTGCGATTTCCTGTAATTTTTTCTGAAAAGTTATCCGTTTTTAATTTCGCCGAATGATTAGAGGGCGTCGTTCCTAATGTTTTGCAAGCTCTAGCTTTGAAACATCCTTTTCAGCCAAAAGCATATTGTCTTTTTCGCTTCGCCATTGTCTTTATTGGCTCAACTCTACCATATAAAATCATACATGATAAAATCAAAAAAATCAAAGATAAATTAAACTTTTTACATAACACTAAAAAATTGAACGATAACTTTTATTTACTGTCAAATATATAAATTGATGAAAGAAATTATTGACTTTATACTTAAAATCAAGGAGGAGGTAACCTTTTTGTGAACTACATTTGTGAATTTTTTACACGGACAGACATTCAGCAGATCCGGGAATCTTTGATAGCTATACAAGCGTATAGAAATTGGCATGCAGGGCAGTCTGATACCACCGCTCAAATAGGAAAACCTGGACACAGTCTTTGGAGGGGATAAGGGATGGAACAACTAACAATACGAGATAAGCAAACAATCCGTTTTTTACAATGGGTAAAGGATTACCCCGGATGGTGGTTTCTAATCTGTACCCCCGGTGATGAACATATGAACTTAGGCATGATGAAAACGCTTATAGAACAGCTTGCAAAGGAACAGTTTTACGAAATTATATTTGTTCTGCTCACAGTACATAGAAATGCGGCGTTTATGGATGCTGTGTTCAAGACAATGCTTTTGGAAATGATCCTTGCCGGGTGGAATGGGGAGGTGAAAAACAAAGAGCAAATCATCTGTGATTTGATACAATTATTAACCTGATGGACGCAGTGGTTTCTTGACGAAGTTTAAAAAATATGGGGCATACAACAGAAACGGCGCGGTTAATCAGAAAACTGACTTTCGGCTATAAAGCGGCGGCTTATCCTACATACAAAAGGCCGTCGCCTTGTCCTTCCATTGTTCATAAAAAAGGAAGGGCATATCCGAAGACATGCCCTTCCGCAAAAAACATACAGCCTAAGCCTGCCGGGAAATTCCGACAGGCTTATTTTTCATCACAGATTTATTTTATTTCCCCTGATACAGCCACATCACCTGGTAGGGTTCCAGATTCACCTTCCCGTCGCGCACCTTAGTCCCGGTGAGCAGATCGGTATAGATGCCGTCCTCTATGTAAACGGATTTATGATCTTCACAGAAATTAAAGACCGCGGTCAGCTTGTTCCCGTCCAGCGAGCGCTGATAGGCCAGAACAGCCGTGTCGCCCGTCTCCATGGTGCGGGAAGCCGCGTCTACGCCGAAGACCGGATATTTTGCGCGCAGAGCCTCCAGGTTCTGGATAGCGGTAAACACCTTGCCCTGTACCGATTCCTTGTCGGTGCGCTTTGCGGCTTTCTCCCAGTCGAAAGCAGAACGGTGGATCAGGCGCGGGTCCTGCTCCGCTCGGCTGTAGTCGTTGAGCTGCGCGATCTCGTCGCCGCTGTACAGCATGGGGATGCCGGGCAGCGTCAGAGTGCAGGCATGCACCAGGATATCCCGCTTAATGGAAAGCTCCAGTTCCCGAGCATCGTTCTCCTCTAGGGCTTTTTCGATACCGCACAGGGAAGCGGCGGTTCCGCAGCTGCCGTCGTCCTCATATCCATGATAGGCCGCGCCCCTTGCAAACGAGCCGTCAAAGCTTCCATCGTAGAACTCAAAGAGGAAACGGGTATGCAGATAAGGGTCAAAGCCCATCCACTCCAGCGGGCCTTCGTCCAATTCCCAGCGGATTGGATCGTAGCTGCGAGCCGAATTGATATAGGTCACACCGTTGCGCAGGCTGTTGAGCTGGCCGTTGAGCAGACGCACGTCGCGGGTGGCCAGGGAGTTCCAGATGCAGGCGGTGTTCACGTTGTTATAGATGGTATGGCATTCGGGCTTCTCTTCCGTGCCCAGGAAGGACATGGCCCCCCTAGGATCGATCCCGGTGGTGCACAGCAGCAGTACGCCGGGGCATACGATGTCGCACAGCAGACGGAACATCCGGGTCAGGGAATGCACCTTCGGGAAGCTGTGGGTGCTGGTGTTCAACAGGTTAAGGTCGTGCAGCTGGATGGCGTTAACGCCCAGATTGGCAAGATACAGCAGGTTGTACGCCATCTCATTAAAGACAACCGGGTTATAGTAGTTTAAATCCCAGTGATTGAGGTAACGGCTGGCATAGGCCTCGTCACCCTGCATGGCGCGCTGCGCCCATTCGTGCTCGGCAGAGGTGTGGTTGACGTCAAAATCCAGGCAAATGGAGATCCCCTGCTTCCAAGCGTCGGCCGCCAGCTTTTCAAGCTGTTCCGCCGTGCCCAGATCCTCGCGTACCGCGCGGAAGTCGCTGACCGTAAAGCCTTCGTCGTTCTTTTCGGCGGGCGTCTTCATCAAAGGCATCAAATGCAGCAGGTTGATATTCAATTCCTTAAAGTATTCGAGCTTCCGGTCGAGCCCTTCCAGATTTCCGGCAAACAAATCGGTATACACCTGCATGCCCAAAACGTCGCTCTTGCGGTACCAGCTTGCTTCCTTCTCCCCTGCACGGTCGCGCTCTTTCAGGTAAGCGGCGCGGAACTTATAAATTTCATAAACGTTATGCAGCAACTCATCCAGGTGGTACTGGTCGTTATAGAGCTCCATATAAAGCCACTTAAGCTCATCAATCGCCTTGTTGAAGCGGCCGGCATATTCCTGTTCTTCGTCTACGACGGGTTTTTCAGCGGCCTTAGCCGGTTTTTTAGCGGGGGCTTTTTCCTCTTTCGCGGCGGGAACGGCGGCTTTGGGCTCTTCCTTAGCCGCGGGCTTCGCTGCTGCCTTGGTAGTCTTGGCGGTGCTCTTCTTGGTCACTGTTTTGGTGGCGCTCTTTCGGGCTGCACTCTTCTTGGCAGGAGCCTGTTCTTGTGCAGCGGCTTCCTCTTTCGCAGGTACAGCCTTTGCTTCTTCCTTCGGCGCGGCAGCCTGGGCAGGGGCCTTCATGGCCTTCGGCGCCTCCTTTACCATGGCGGCGCTAACCGTTTCTTCTTTTTTGCTCTCCGCCTTTGCCTGCTCTTTCTTGGGTTCCGTCTTGGCGGGAGCCTTTGCTTCCTCTTTCGCTACAGCGGCCTTGGCAGGGGCTTTCCTGGCAGCAGGCTGAGCCGCCTTGGAAACCTCTTCGGTTTTCGGCGCGGGAGCTGCGGCTTCCACAGCCTTATTTATATCGGTCGGCTTTGTTTCCGGAACGGCGGGCGCCGTCGACTTTTTGGCAGCCGTCTTCTTGTTGGAACTTTTACTCATCTTGATTCCTCCATTTTCACACAAGCATTCGAGTCTCAACCATAAGGTATCTGGCTGGAGTGAATGGACAATAGTAAGATACCGCCCTTATTATAGCACATCAGTTTCCAGAATGGCAATTTTCATGAGATTATATGAATTAAGTTTGTGAATCATTGCGGGATTTGAACGGCAAGGGAAACCCTTGTACGGTTATTTTGACAAATGAAATATACAAAATAAGAGAGGGTGCGACAAAATCCGTCTTATAACAAAAATCGACAACCCGGATTTTTTTTGCTATAATTACGGGTAACGAACAACCGGAAAGGAGACGGCAGTCTTGAGAATGCGAAGAAAACCTTGGGCACGCCCGGAGTTGGCGGCATGCCCCTTTTTTATAGACCATCCATTGGAAAACCGGGGCAATTGGCACGCCTGTTTCCCACGCCGCCAGCCGATCCACTTAGAGCTGGGCTGTGGAAAAGGCCATTTTATGGCCGGGCTTGCGGCAAAGCATCCGGAAATCAATTATATGGCGGTGGATATCAAGAGCGAAGTGCTTGCGGTAGGCCGCCGCCTGATTGCAGCAGCGTATGAGGAAGAAGGGCGCGAGGTGGATAACCTTTTACTAATGTCGCAGGATATCGCTCGCATTGAGCAAATGATGGCCCCGGAAGACATGATGGACCGCATTTACATTAATTTCTGTAACCCCTGGCCAAAACCGGCCCATTGGAAGCGGCGGCTGACGCATCCGCGACAATTGCAGCAATACAAAACCTTCCTGCGGGCGGGCGGAGAACTTCACTTTAAAACCGACGACCTCCAACTGTACCGGGCAACGCAAGGCTATCTGCAAGAAAGCGGATTTTCCATCACTTACCAAACGGAAGACCTGCACCGTTCGGGCTACGAAAGCAATGTCCAAACCGAGCATGAGCGGATGTTTGCCGCACAGGGAATCCCGATCAAGTTTCTGATCGCCCGCTACGGCAAAAGCATGAATGAGTAAAAAAGCCGCACATTTTCCTTGTATTTTAAAATCGGTATGCTTTCCCTTCTGCGAAACCGGCCTTGCAACGGTCCAAAGGCCGTACACGGCGCCCCTCCCGTCTATTAGGGAACTTGAAAGGATATTCGGGCTATGGTATACTATACATGTTGCAATTGTTTTCGTACAGTTGTTACGGATGGAAGCGGCTCTTATTGACTGGGAGAGGCCGCTTCTTTCCTTTTTTGAGCGGTTAAACAAGGAAACGGGCGGATTGCATTTTCATCTTCCAATCCGCCCCCAATAAAAATTAGAAGCGCCTGTTCAACCAAGCGGCTTTTAACGCTTTCCAGCACATGCCTATTTTCAGTGCCCGGAGCTTTTTGGGTATGAAACGAACCGCTTTTTGAAAAAACGCGGGCAAAAGAACCCTCTTTGACATAGAATAGCCTGAGGTGATAACAATGCTGGAGACCATCGGAATCATTCTTGGCATTTTTCTGGGCATCGTAGGTCTGGTACAGGTCGTGCGCACCGTAACGCTGTGGTTTTTACGCCCGCATGGAAAAAACGCGGGAATCTTGGTCGTACCCATCAAGGGGCATAACGAAGAAGCGGAATTCTTGTTGCGCAGCGCGGCGGAACGGGTCCGCTGGATGAGCGGGGGCCGCCCGCAGGCGGTGGTCTGTATGGATTGCGGCATGGACTCGTCCACCCTGGCAATCTGCGCGTCGGTGTGTGCCGATTATCCATTCATGGAACTGCACCACAAGCAAGAGGTGCTCGATTTGCTGGAAGCGGAATAAGGCCGGAATTTTTCCTATGGGAAGGTTTGTTTGCCCGCGGCATCTATGCTATAATAAAAGAAATGATACAGGCCAAAGCGGAAGGCCGGGCCTTCCGCTTGCCGGAAAGTGGCGGGATGGGAATGCAGGAAACAAATTTGTTGGAACTGTGCGGTTCGGTGGAACAAATCATCTTCCGCAATGAACAGAATGGTTACACGGTGCTGGAGC
>CAMMKL010000063.1 GCA_946497265.1 uncultured Clostridia bacterium
AATCACCGCCTGATAACAGCTTATACTCATCCACGCCAAGAACCGCCTTACATTGCAGCCCTTTTGCCGAAGTGGAAAGCAGTCCCCCTTCCATTCCGGCGTCCCGCTGGATTTGAAGCAGCGCGTTTTGCGTATCCTCTGTGAAAACGCCGTCCGACGCATGGGGGTCGTACCCTTTGCAATATAATCCATATTGCAGCAATTTCACCCTGTTGCCTTTGCTTCCGATCGCCAGCGGCGCTTCATCGCATTTCTGGGATGTCAGGTCGCCAAAAAATCCGGTAACGGAAGACATCCCAAGCTCAATCTGCATCGCGGAAACCAAAGATTCCGAAGTACGGGTACCCGGAAGCCCCGTATCCGGAGCCTGGATGAAACCCGGTTTGCCCGCATAGGTGGCATTCAGCCACTCCTGCGCTTCTTTTACAATTGCTGACATTCAAATACCCCTTTCTAGATTCGTCCGGTAACGTCGGCTGGCCATTCCGCAAAACCGGAATAAAATAAGGTTCAATTAGAACATATGTTCTATGTCCAGTTTATCATCCTCTTTTGATCCCGTCAATTCTTTTAGAAAATTAATAAAATTGAAATTGTATTATACTAAAATAAATTTATTTGTAATCTGGGAATTTTAAAATAAAGAACTCTAAAATATATACCACGCTACCCGTTACAGATTATTCGCAAGGGTTTTTCAAAAAGGATACACGCCCTTCATGGACTGCACACATTTGCCGGATATACTAAAGGCATGTTAAAGGAAAACACAAATTCCTTTGTACTCACTGGCGGTACAGCAGATGCTAGAAAGCCAGACAAACAACAATCCCTACCCTGGGTTTTCATATCGTTTCCTTCTTTTTCCTTGCCGCCTTCCAGGGCGGCTTTTTCTTTTGTATTTTTCCGAATGGCCGCTCCGGCTTGTTCCTTTTGGGCTGGTGCGGTATACTAAGGGTAACTGTCTGGATAAAGGCGAAAAAGGGGGCCTTCGAATGTATAAAATTTTGATTGTGGAGGACGACATGGTAATTGCCGGTTCCCTGCAAAAATTCCTGAACGGCTGGGGATTCTGTACGCAGGCCGTCACGGAATTCGACCGGGTGCTCGAAACCTTTCTGAAACTGGAGCCGCATCTGGTGCTTCTGGATATTTCCCTGCCCTTTTACAACGGCTATCATTGGTGCCGGGAGATCCGCCAAGTCTCCAAAACGCCGATCCTGTTCCTCTCTTCGGCGGACGACAATATGAACATCGTCATGGCGATGAACCTGGGTGGCGACGATTTTATCGCCAAGCCGTTTGACCTCAACGTGTTGGTGGCTAAAATACAGGCCCTGCTGCGGCGCGCTTATTCCTTCGCCGGCAGCGCCAATCTCCTGGAACACAAAGGCGCTATCCTCAATTTAGGCGACGGCACGCTGTGGTATCAGGACCGGAAAGCCGAGCTTACCCGAAACGAGTTGAAAATCCTCCAATTTTTGATGGAAAACAAAGGGAAAACCATTTCGCGCGAAACCATTATGAAGCGGCTGTGGGAAGACGAAAGCTTTATTGACGACAATACCCTGACGGTCAACGTCACCCGGCTCAGGAAAAAGCTGGACGGGCTGGGGCTTCATAACTACATCGTGACCAAAAAAGGGCTTGGATATCTGGTGGAGGGCTAAATGAAACCGTCTTTCTTTTTTGCTTATCTCAAAAGCCGCGCCAAACGATTCGGCGCGTTTGTTTCTTTTATCCTCCTGTTTGCATCGGTATCCCTTTTGTACCGTCTGCCGGCAGAGCCGTTGGGGTACGCTTTGCTGCTGGCCGCTGTGCTCGCCCTCCTGTATGCAGGAGCCGATTGTTACGCCTGCTATCAAAAGCACCGCAGGCTATCGGAAACTCTGTCCACCCTGGAAGCAGGGCTCCATTCCCTGCCTTTGCCCAAAGATCTTGTGGAAGGGGATTATCAGAAGCTCCTCTATTCCCTATCGGAACGCACCCGGGAACTATCCTCCCAAATGGACGCCCGCCAGTCGGAGATGACCGAATATTACACCTTGTGGGCACACCAGATCAAAACCCCCATTGCCGCCATGCACCTATTGCTTCAGGAAGAGATCCCCGCCGGCATCCGGGAGGAATTGGAGCAGCAGCTCTTTCTGATCGAACAATATGTGGGGATGGTGCTGCATTACCTCCGTTTAGAGAGCATTTCTTCCGATCTTTGCCTGTGCGAGTGCGACCTTTCCCGAATGGTGCGCCGGACGGTCAAAAAGTATTCCATTGTTTTTATCCATAAAAAAATCCAGGTAAAACTCGGAAACCTGGAAGGCAAAGTGCTTACCGACGAAAAATGGCTTACCTTTGTGCTGGAACAGTTGCTGTCCAACGCCTTGAAATACACCCCGTCCGGCGGGGTTGTTTCCATCTTTCTGGAGCCGGGACGGGAGCAAACCCTGGTGATACGGGACACGGGCATCGGCATCCGCGCGGAAGACCTCCCACGTATTTTCGAACGAGGCTTTACCGGCTATAACGGCCGGATGGATCAGAAATCGACCGGCATCGGCCTTTACCTGAGCCGCAAAATCCTAACAAAACTTCACCACACCATCGCCATCACCTCACAGCCCAATGAGGGCGCCACGGTGCGTCTGGGGCTTTCCCACGACAAACTGGAACCGGTTTGAACCCACCCTTTCAAAACTGTAAGGTTGCTGCGCAAACTGTAAGGAAAATCGATGGTAACAACCTTACGTTTTCTTTATACTGGTATCGTAACCGGCGAAAAATCGCCAAGCCGGATTTTTCAATACCAGGAGGAACCCATATGACGCTTTTGGAAGTCAAAAACCTAAAAAAAATATATACCACCCGCTTCGGCGGCAACCAAGTGCAAGCCCTGAGCAACGTCTCGTTTTCCGTGGAGGAAGGCGAATACGTCGCCATCATGGGGGAGTCCGGATCGGGAAAAACCACCCTGTTAAACATCCTTGCATCCCTTGATAAGCCTACCAGCGGCGAAATCCTGCTCGACGGCAAAAACATTTTGAACATCCGGGAACGCGATCTGGCCGCCTTCCGGCGCGACCAACTGGGGTTCGTCTTCCAGGATTTTAATCTGCTGGATACCTTTTCCTTAAAAGATAACATCTTTCTGCCCCTGGTGCTCTCCCGCACTCCCTATCAGGAAATGGAAAATCGCTTAGCCCCCATCGCCCAAAAGCTGGAAATCAGCGAGCTGCTCCATAAGTTCCCCTATGAGGTTTCGGGGGGCCAGAAACAACGCGCCGCCGTGGCCCGCGCCCTGATAACCCACCCCAGGCTGGTACTGGCGGACGAGCCCACCGGAGCGCTGGATTCCAAGGCTTCCGCCCATCTGCTCCGGCTTTTTTCCGAAATCAACCGCGGCGGCCAGACCGTCCTCATGGTCACCCACAGTACCATGGCGGCCAGCCATGCGGGCCGGATTCTCTTCATCAAGGACGGCGAAGTCTTCCATCAGCTCTACCGGGGCGGGATGAGCAACGAGGAACTATACCAAAAAATTTCCGACGCTTTGACCCTGCTTTCTTCGGGAGGTGCGGGCAATGAGTAAACTGTTTTATACCCGCCTGGCCTTTACCAACCTGCGCAAAAACAAAAGCACGTATTTCCCCTATCTCCTCTCCAGCGTCGTCATCATCTCGATGTTCTACATCATCCAGTCGCTCTATTACGCTGCTACGGATGCAGAATTTTACGGCGCCGGTACAATGGGCAGCGTTCTGGAACTGGGAAGCTATGTTGTGGGACTCTTCGCCGTACTGCTCCTTTTTTATACCAACGGTTTTTTGATCAAGCGCCGAAAAAAAGAGCTGGGGCTTTACAGCATCCTGGGCATGGAAAAACGGCATATCGCCCGCCTGCTCCTTTGTGAAACGTTTCTCACCACCCTAATAAGCCTAATGCTCGGCCTGGCGCTTGGGCTGCTCCTTAGCAAACTCATGTTCCTGCTTCTAAACAATATCACACAGTTTAGCATCCAGATTACCTTTCAAGTTTCCCTGCCCCCTATGTTAAACACCGTCCTTCTCTTTCTCGTTATTTTCCTGTTGACCTTACTTTATAACCTAAGGCACATCCACATCTCAAACCCCATTACCCTGCTGCAAAGCAGCCGTCAGGGGGAAAAAGAACCCAAAACCAAGTGGCCCCTAGCCCTGTTCGGCCTTCTTTGTATAGCGGGCGGCTATACCATCACCCTGCTGGTACAGACCCCTTTTGAGGCGGTCGCCCTGTTTTTCGCGGCAGCCATTTTGGTGATCCTGGGCACCTATTCCCTGTTTACTGCGGGCAGCATCGCCCTGCTCAAATTCCTGCGCAGCCGGAAAAAATTCTATTACAATCCCCGCAATTTCATCTCGGTTTCCGGCATGATTTACCGCATGAAACAACACGCCGCAGGGCTTGCCAGCATCTGCATATTAAGTACCGCCGTACTGGTCATCCTCTCTTCGACCGTCTCCCTATACGCAGGCCAGCAGGAAATCCTGGGCCACCGTTATCCCCGCGACATCGTCACCCAATCCGCCTACAGCGAGGGGGTAGAGTTAAAAATACAGCAAGCCTCAAACGAAACTGCACAGATGTACTCTTTGGAGGTTTATAACGCAGTCTCCTTTCGAAGCCTCTCCTTTGTAGCAGCGAAGGAAGGCGGCGTTATGAATACCGAACCGAAAGAAGGTTCTATTTCCGCCTCTCAGATTTATGAGGTAGTCCTGTTCCCTGTGGAGGATTACAACCGGGCAACCGGGCAGGCGCTCACGCTCTTACCCGGGGAAGTCTTCCTTTATACCAAGCTTTCCCCCTGGAACGAAAGCTCCATACAGCTTGGAAACCAAACCCTTGTGGTGCGGGGAAGCTTACCGGAGGCCGCCCCCATTCAAAGCTCGCAGCTTTCCCAGGTGATACAGGTGGCCGTGCCGGATCTGTATACCCTGCAAACCATCCTTAATGCTTTTCCGGAAGCGGAAGGTATCCGTTATACGTATGACTTCGACCTGGAAGGCTTTGAAGAAGAGATACGGGCGTTTTGTTCCGATTTTCCAAACGCCATGGCCGACGCGGGCTGCGATTTGATCCAGGCAGACAATGTGTACGACGGGCAACAGGATTTCCTCACAACCTTTGGCACGCTGTTTTTCATCGGCCTCTTTTTGGGCGTTTTGTTTACCATGGCAACCGTTTTGATCATTTACTACAAGCAGGTTTCTGAAGGGTACGACGACCGAGAGCGTTTCGAAATCATGCAAAAGGTGGGGCTCAGCCACCAGGAGGTAAAAAAGACGATCCACAAGCAGATCCTGCTGGTCTTTTTCCTCCCGTTACTGATTGCCGTCGTGCATATCGCGGTGGCGTTCCACGTGATTTCAATGCTTTTAATGGCTTTCGGCCTTCTGAACACCAACCTATTCTTCCTTTGTACTTTGGGAACCATCCTGGTATTCGCCCTGGCCTACGTCCTTGTTTATGCGATGACCGCCAGGACCTATTACCGCCTTGTGCAAAGAAAAAACTGATTACGACATTTCTTCCTAATAAACAGAAGCAGCAAGGGTACGCAGACTGCGTACCCTTGCTGCTTGTGCCGTACGATAATTTTTAATCAATTAGTTGACCGCGTTAATGCCATACCGCTTTGGCGAGATCCCCACCGCCTTGGTAAACGCCTTGATAAAGTTTGTGTAATCGTTAAACCCGCTTTTTTCGCAGGCGTCCGCGGCGCTGCAGCCGCTTGCAAGCAAGGTCTTAGCAATGCTGATCCGGCGGGCCGAAAGGTATTTATTGATCGTCGTCCCGGTCTCCGCTTTAAACAGACGGCAAACGTAGGATTCGCTCAGAAAGAATCGTTCGGCAATGGAGGATATGCTGATCTTCTGGGCGATATTTTCATTGATATAATTCAGGATATCTCCCACCAGCTCGTTATAGTGGTATTTCTGCGAAGGCTGTGCGGCGGGGTCATGCTTTTGAAACTGGCTGTTGATCATCACCATCAGTTCCAAAAAAGCGGCGTTTTCAATCACATCGGCGCCGTACCCGGTTGTACTGGTTATTTTATGGGCAAGATAAATCAGGCGGTTCTGCGACTCTTTGTCCAGGCGAAGGCGATGGCTGTAATCGTCTTCCCGATACAAAAAGCAATGGCTAAGATCGGTTTGCTCTGTGGAAAGTTTCTCCAAAAAATCCGGATGGATGGAAAACACGATGCGGTCGTGTACCACGTCGTCGCGCTGGGATAGATAGTGGCTTTCGTATTGATTGATGATAAACAAATCCCCCGGCTCGATGTCATAGCATTTGTCCCCGATAAAAAACTGTTTGCCCCCGCTGATGGAGTAGTAGATTTCATGACAGCTATGGATGTGCATTTCCATGGTTTTTTCTTCACTGTGCAAATAGGCCACGGTAAATCGCTTGGACTGCAAACATTCGTCCACCGACTCTTTACAGGCGGTAAATTCTCTCAAAAAATCCTCTCCTTTCGCCATTTTTCTTTTAGTATAGGCGATCATGTCAATATTTGCAAGGTTTGTGATAAAGAAAGACAAGATTTTGCAAAGATTGTATGGTATGCTATAGGCACAGGGTTCCAAAGAACCTTCACAGGAAGCAATAATTGCCGGTGGTCTTCCGGCGCAAATACGATACCAATGTTATAGGAGGAAAAAACAATGACAATGTTAGAAAAGTTTTCCCTGGCTGGCAAGGTAGCGATCGTCACAGGCTGCGAACAGGGCCTCGGCATGGGTATGGCCGTCGGCATGGCGCAGGCCGGCGCCGATGTGTTCGGCGTGGGGATCGGCGATATGTCCAACGTAAAAGCGGAAGTGGAAAAGGCCGGCCGCCGGTTTGAAAGCGTCACCGCCAACCTCATCAGCCAAGATCCCGAACAGATTGAAACGATTGTTTCCACTTGTGTGGAGAAGTTCGGCCATGTGGATATCCTCGTTAACAACGCCGGGATCATCCGCCGGGAAGATACCGTCGATTTTTCCGAAAAGAACTGGGACGACGTCATCAACATTAACCTGCGCACCGTTTTCTTCCTGAGCCAGAGAGTCGCCAAGGAATTCATGAAGCAGGGTAAAGGCGGCAAGATCATCAGCGTGGCCTCCATGCTCTCTTTCCAAGGCGGCATCCGTGTGCCTTCCTACACCGCCAGCAAGAGCGCGGTCAAGGGCATTACCATGACCATGGCGAACGAATGGGCGCAGTACGGCATCAACTGCAACTGTGTGGCGCCGGGTTATATGGCGACCGCCAACACCAGCGCGCTGCGTGACGACGAGAAGAGAAGCGGCGAAATTCTGGAAAGAATCCCGGCCGGGCGCTGGGGCACCCCGGAAGACGTCGCCGGCGCGGCCGTTTTTCTGGCAAGCTCCGCTGCCGACTATATCAACGGCTATACCATCGCGGTAGACGGCGGCTGGCTGGCCAGATAAACTGTTGCCATGAAATACGTCCGCTTTGCCCATGGGCAAACGGTTGGGTTCGGCATACTGCGTGAAAAGGAAATCCACTGCCTCACAGGGGATTTCCTCTTAGGTGAAAAGGAAGACGGCCGGGTCTTGCCGCTGGATGAGGTTCGGCTGCTTTCCCCCACCATCCCCTCCAAAGCGCTGTGCATCGGCCTGAACTATCGGGATCACGCCGAAGAGATGATGCTGAAGCTGCCGGAAACGCCGGTCGTCTTTTTAAAACCCGGCACGGCGGTTATCGCCGCAGGGGAGGCGATCCGTTCACCTGCGCTTAGCAGGCAGGTGGATTTTGAAGGCGAGCTTGCCGTAGTAATCGGTAAAAAAGCCAAACAGATAAGCGAAACGGAGGCCGGAAAATATATTTTCGGCTACTCCTGCGCAAACGATGTTACGGCGCGCGATTTGCAATCAAGGCAAGGGCAGTGGACCGTTGCAAAAGGGTTTGACACTTTCCTTCCCTATGGCCCTTGGATCGAAACCGAAGTCGAACCTTCCGCATTGGAGATACGCACACTTTTAAATGGGAAAGAACGGCAGCGCTCCAACACCCGCAACCTGATCTTTTCTGTATTCTACCTTGTAAGTTACCTCTCCCATGTCATGACACTCTTACCCGGTGACTTAATTCTCACCGGTACGCCTTCGGGTGTCGGCCCGATGCAGCCAGGTGACCATGTTACCGTTGAGATTTCAGGTATTGGAAGCCTTACAAACCCAATTTTATAAAGATTTCAAGGAAAAGGAGATATAAATCCATGGAAATGGAAATCAGATATTCCACACATCCCAGCGATTCCAAGCATTATGATACCGAAACGCTGCGCAAGCATTATCTGCAGCCCCGCGTTTTTGTAAAAGACGAAGTGGCACTTACCTACAGCCACAACGACCGCATTATTTTCGGCGGCGTAATGCCTGCTGAAAAGACCTTGACGCTGGAAGCCGGCAAGGAAATGGGCGTGGACTACTTCCTGGAACGCCGCGAGATGGGCATCATCAACATCGGCGGCAAAGGTACCGTCCTTTTGGACGGCGTTTCCTATGAACTCGATACCCAGGACGGCATGTACGTCCCTATGGGCGTGAAGGAAGTTTCCTTTACCTCTGCGGACGCCAATCAGCCCGCAAAGTTTTACATCAACTCCTGCCCCGCGCACAAGGCGTTTGAAATCAAAAAGATCAGTCTGGCGGACGCCAACCACGTCCACTTGGGCGATCCCGACAATCTGAACGTGCGCACTATCAATCAGTATGTCCATCCGGCCGTATGCCAGAGCTGCCAGCTTGTTATGGGTATGACCATTCTGGAAAAGGGCAGCGTTTGGAACACCATGCCCTGCCACACCCACGCCAGAAGGATGGAAGTCTATCTCTATTTTAACTTCCCCGAAGATCAGAGGGTGTTCCATTTTATGGGCGAAGGCGATGAGACCCGCCACATTGTTATGGCTCCCGATCAGGCCGTGATTTCCCCGAGCTGGTCCATCCATTCCGGCGTAGGCACCACGAACTATACCTTTATTTGGGGTATGTGCGGCGAGAACCAGACTTTCGACGACATGGACACCATTGCAATCAAGGATATGAAATAAGCTTACTCCCATAGCGTAACGCTATTAAGAAAAATGGAAAAGAGACGCGCGGCGGCAGATGAAGGGCCCTTCACTGCCGCCCCGGCCGTTTTTTCATGCAGAGTCTTGTCCCTACCGGGCCGCTTCCGGCAGAAGCGACCATCTTAAGGTTCCTGACACCTACGGCCGCACTCTTAGCGTCCGCCGTTTTGCACAAATGTGTCCTCTCTTTTGGGGCAATTCTCTCCTCAGACGCAAACCGCATCCACCTTTGCGCTGATCAATCCGGCCAAATCCCTCGGAGCAAGCTCCACCTGCGTCCCCTTTTTGCCTCCGCTGACAATCATTGCCGGGATATTTTCCACACTCCGATCCAAGACGGTGCAAAACTGCTTCTTCATTCCAATGGGGGAACAGCCGCCGCGGATGTATCCGGTCACGCTGTTAATCTCATTGACATGCAGCATCGAAACAGATTTTTCCCCTACCGCCCTGACGGGGGGGTTCAGATCCAGCTCCCCGGCCACCGGAATGACCAACACAAAAAAGCCTCCGGAAGCCCC
>CAMMKL010000064.1 GCA_946497265.1 uncultured Clostridia bacterium
GGCGGTAGATTAAATTTCATGCTGGGGAATACCCCACTGCCGGGAAAACCGTATCCCATAAAAGGCTTCACGTCCTCAAATCCACAGTCCATAGGGGTTCGGTTGGGGGAAACGTGCCATTTTCCAGCGTAAAAGCATTGGTAACCGGCGTCGCGCATGCAATTCCCCAGCAGTGGGATGCCATCGTGAATGTCGGTGTAATTATCAACAACGCCGTGCTTGTGAGGGTACAAGCCGGTCATCAGGCTGGCGCGTGCGGGGGCACAGATAGCGGAGGGGGTGAAAGCGTTTGTGAACTTCATACCGTTTTCCGCCAAAGCATCAATGTGCGGCGTTTTGCAGATGTCGTTTTTCCCGTAGGCGCTGACGGTGTCAAAGCGTTGCTGATCAGACAGTATATAAAGGATATTTTTACGTTTTTCCATGGAATAGCCCTCCTATGGTTTGTTGGTGGTGATGCAAAAGCCTTCGGCATAGAACGCGCCGCCCATAGGGACTTCGTCCAATGACAGCGTAACACGATTGCCGTTTTGACGAAATTTGATCGTTTTTCCGCAGCGTATGCAGATTACCTTGACGACGGAACCGGATACATGGATTTGCAGATGTTCGGGAAGGTCTGGAATTTCATCATAGGCATAAAAGGCGTATACTCGGTTTTCTTTTTGCGTATAGAATAGGCGGTCTTCCCTATATGGGGCGCAAATGCGGGTGCCGTAAATCCCCTCTCCGAAGATTTTCAGCCAAGCGCCCATATCCCGCAGAGAACGCACCGCCGGTGCGGGAAGTTCTCCATCCGGCTGGGGCGCTATGTTCAGCGCTAAATTTCCGCCTTTGCTTACCACTTCAAGAAGCAGATGGACAAGCTGCCGGCCGCTTTTGAATCTGTCGGTGTAATGAAACGAGAATTTTTGCCCGACAGTGGTGCAGGTTTCCCAGGGTACGGCCAGGGCCGACTCCGGAACGGTTTTTTCCGGGGTAATGAAATTTTCGTATTCGCCGCCACAGGTACGTTCACAGACGATCAGATGGGGCTGAGCAGCAGAGCGGATTTCCTCTACAATTTCCCCAAGCCGGATATCTTGTCCGGCATTGTCTGGCCGAACCCATCCTCCGTCCAGCCAGAGGACATCGATTTTGCCGTATTTGGTACACAGTTCACGGATCTGCTCGTGAGTAAAGCGGACAAATTTTTCCCACAATTCTGGATGCTCGCTTACATCGTAATTGACGTTGCGGGTGGGGGCGGCGCCGAATGCGGGCGCCCAGTAGTATTCGCTGTGCCAGTCCGGTTTGGAAAAATATGCGGAGATTGCAAGGCCGCGGCTGCGGAATTCGCGGTACAACGCGGCTACAACATCCGCGTTTTTATTGGTATGAAAGGGACAGTCAGGCCCCGTAATTTTGTAGTCTGTGGTAGCGGTGTCAAACATGCAGAAGCCGTCGTGATGCTTGGTGGTGAACAATAGATATTTGAAACCGCATTCCTCCGCGAGATTTGCCCATGCAGCCGGGTTGAATTTTACAGGGTTAAAGGTTTTGTTGGCCTGCCAATATTGGCTTTTGCAGGTTTCAGCGTCCGCCCATGTGAAATCCCCCTGGCTCCAGGCAGCGTCGCCGTCGCTCAGGGGCCAGCTTTCGTAGGTGCCGAGCTGGCATCCCGGCGCCCAATGCATCATAAGGCCCAGTTTCAAGCCCATGAACCATTCCAGATGCTCCCGGACGGCTTGCCCCTTTGGGGCGATATATTCCTCTGGAGGCGTATAGGTGTGGACACCATTGGAGATAACTTCTTTTTTCATGGCAATATTCTCCCTATAAGAATGCCCGGCCCGGACTGTCGGGCCGGGCAAAACCGGCAGAAACCGGCGGGTGCTAATTACAGTTTAACTATAACGCCGGAGGATGCATTTTTAAAGTGACAAATTTTTATGTTACGGTGTAATTTTTTCAGATGCAGGAATGGTAATGCGGGCCATCAGATGGCCGTTGTCCCCATAGAGATACTTAAGGCCGCTTCCATCACCAAAACGGAGCCGAAGCCTTTCGTTAACGTTACGGATGCCGAAGCCGTGGGTTACTTTCAGTCCAACGTCCTGATATGCCAGATAAGCGTTTAGTTTGTCTGCATCCGCACCCGAACCGGTATCGGTCACGTCGATCAAAACCCGTCCGCCTTGCAGATAAGCATGGATATAAACGGTAATTCCTTTGTCCTGCCGGGAGATTCCGTGACGGATGGAGTTTTCCACCAAAGGCTGTAAGGTAAATTTGGGAATTATAATATGCTCATCAGAGCAGTCAACTGAGACGTTAAGACGAATATCTTGACGAAAACGAAGGACGTAAATGGAAATATATTCGCGGATGTTGTCAAGCTCTGTTTTCATCATTACCAATTGATCCGGTTCGGTGATGCTGTACCTCATCAAGTGGGCGATGGAATCCACAGTAGCGGCAATGTCATCCTGGCCACGCATAAGCGCCATATAATTGACTGCGTTCATGGCGTTTAGTACAAAGTGGGGATTCATTTGAGCTTGCAGGGCGCGAAGCTCGCTCAAACGGCGTTGTTCTTCCTTCGTGCGCACTTGGTCGATCAGCCGGTTAACATGGGCGATCAGGCTGCCGAAGCTGCTGTTCAATTGTTTGATTTCACGGGGCCCCCTACAGAAAAAATGATTCAGGTCCACATTGCGGGTGTCGGTAATGCTTTCAATTTTCTGGGCTAAGCGTATCACCGGGCGGGAGATGCTTTTGGATAGCAGCAAAGAGACCAGCGCGCTTACACCCAAGAAAATAAACGAGAAAAGCAGGTACGGCGCCATCATATCGTATACCTGGTTGGTGATATCGCTATATGGCGTCAAAAAAACGAGCTGAAGGCCCCATTCCAATTCCTCCGCACTGCAAATATAGGAAATGCCATTGAGCGTAACATTCTCACTGGACATATTCGAAAACGAAAAAGGGAAAGTGCCCGGCAATGCAGACAGGTTATCTGATTGGTAAACCAGCTCGTCCTCCTTATTCAAAAGAATAAAGCCGCTGTTTTTAGTAATGGGATCAAAAGAAAGGATACGGGGTATGCTGCTGAGCGGCAAGCTGCCTAACAAAACGCCCACGCCGTTTTTTTCATAAGGGCCTGGATAAAAACTGTTCTGGAGCTTGCAGGCAAAGCATAGGTTCGCATAATCCTTATCAACAAAGATATGCTGCCCACTTAGATTTTCAAGTGCGTTTTGGTACCATTCTTCGTTTTCAACTGTTTTTCCGTTAAACACACGGCTTACATTGGCAATCGTCGTATTCGGCTGAAACAATTCGCTGACAGCTAGTTCCGGATTGACATACAGCACAGTAGAAAAATTGTTGCTAAGCAGGCTTGTCTGGGCGTTAAGATGATAGGAAATGCATTCATTGATGCTGATTTTGGTGCGCATATCCTGTAAGGAGTCCCGCCCGATCGGCATAGCCAACAGATTACCCAGTTCTTCGCTGCTTGTGTACTGATATACGAGTTGGTCGATCGTTTGAGTGAAAGTTCGGCTCAAATTTTGATTGGCGTCAATCAGAGCGGTTTGGGAGGCCAAAAGCTGCTCGGTGATTGAATTTCGAAATAAAAGATAAGTTGTGATGCTTAAAATTAAAAGAAGTGCGGAATTGATGAAGCAAATGATGATGAAACTCCGTTTGGTGATGCTCACGGCTGATTCCCTCCAGAAAACGTGGAAACATCCTGATGCCCGGTACTATAAAGATTGCGGAATTCGCTTGGGGTCATACTTGTCCTCTTTTTAAAGATTTTGGCAAAATAACGGGGGTCTTCATAACCGGAACGTTTGCTTACGTCTTTGATAGGGATGGAAACATCGCGAAGCAGGGCTTTGGCTTCGTTCAGGCGCTGCCGGGCCAGATAATTGCTGATATTCTGTCCGGTCGCCTGTTTGAAAATGGTGCTCAGATAAGGCAGGGAGAGATGCGCGGCTTCCGCAATCGAGGAGATGTTAAAATAAGGGTCTGAAAAATGTTCCTGAATCATTTGGACGGAGTAGGCTACGATGGGATCAATATACTGGTTTTTACAGTTTTCGGCATATTCCATAAGATCATAATAACGTTTGGAGAGGTACGCAATACGGGCGTATGGGGAAGACAATTGCCAATATTCTTCCATAGCTTGCTGTTTGATCGCTGAAAGAGAAGGCTTATCCTTGCCGATCTCTTCCTGATAGATGAATAGGTAATTCAAAAGCTGAAGGCCTAACGCGTCATGCCTGTCGATTGAAAGAGATTCCATGACCTTTTCCGAAATCATCAGTTCCCCCAGGAACGCCATATCTCCCTTACGCAGTGCTGCCAACACCTGTTCGCGTAGGGTTTCGTCATACATGTACCAATAATTGTCTTTTTGGGGATCGAGTTCACGTTTGATACCAGCCAGTCGTTTCTCAAGATCTGTAATTTTTTTACGCGTAATGGGTTTTAGAATGTAGTCAACCACCTGGTATTGAAGCGCCCGTTGGGCATAATCAAACTCCCCATGGCCGCTGATGAGGATCATACGGATGCCTCGGTAGTTTTCGTACAAATATTTGGTTAGTTCCAACCCGTCCATTCCCGGCATCTTAATGTCCGAAATCACCACATCCGGACAACTCTTTTTGATAATGGAAATGGCCTCTGTTCCGTTGGTGGCACAGCCAATCAATTCACCGTCAAATTCCTTCCAATGAAGCATTTGCTGCAGACCTTCCAAGGCCAGATAATCGTCGTCTACCAAAAGAATTTTCATATTTTTCACCGTACTCCATTCAGCATCATTCATGTTAATATAGCATCCAATGCGCTACATTATAGCATGTTTTAATATATATGTCAAAAACATAATCGAAATATGATGATTTTTAGCATAATTTATGCAATCATAAAAAAATGCACCTTACTTAAAATTAGTATCGTTGCTGAGGGGTTTCTTGGTTTGTTATACTGAAACCAGATCATAAAGAGCAAGAAAAAGCAAAAGAGGAGGGAACGTTATGAAACAATCCGTCAACGGCACAGCGCTGACGCGAAAGAAAAAAGGTTTCTGGAAGACGTTCAAAAAGAGCTTGCCTCTGACCGTTATGGCTTTGCCGGGCCTAGTGGTTATGTTCCTGTTCCGTTATCTGCCGATGTCCGGTTTGCTGCTTGCATTCAAACGTTTCAGTGTGCGCAAGGGCATCTTCGGCAGCGACTGGGTTGGGTGGGAGAATTTTGAATTCCTATTCAAAACATCCGACGCTTGGACCATAACCCGAAACACCATTTTGTATAACGCCTTATTTATTGCGTTGGATTTGGTTATGGCGGTAGCCATGGCGATCGGCCTGAGCGAATTGCTGCGTAAGCGCAGAGCTAAGATCTATCAAACAATCTTTATGGCACCGTACTTCTTATCTTGGGTGGTTGTCTCCTTTATGGCATTCTCGCTTTTTAGCGTAGACGACGGCCTGTTTAATCATCTTTTGGCCTACTTTGGGCTTTCCGGCGTAGATTGGTATTCCGATCCCGGTAAATGGCCGTTTATTCTGACATTCTTCCAAGTTTGGAAGACCGTAGGCTACTCTACCGTTATGTACCTAAGCTCGCTTACGGGCATTTCCAACGATTATTACGAGGCCGCTATTATCGACGGCGCTACAAAATGGCAGCAGATCAAATGTATTACATTGCCTTGCCTAAAGCCTATGATGATCGTGCTAACCATTTTGGCGATCGGAAAAATTTTTTATGCGGACTTTGGCTTGTTTTTCCAGCTCCCGCGGGACTCGGGGCCGCTGTTCCAGGTGACGCAGGTAATCGATACGTATGTGTATCGGGCATTAAAAGAAACAGGGAACGTAGGGATGGCGGCGGCCGCCAGCCTGTATCAATCCATTGTCGGCTTTGTTTTGGTTGTCGGCACGAACCTGATTGTGCGCAAAATTGAGCCGGACAGCGCGTTGTTCTAGGGAAGGGGAACAGTCATGAGACACTTTTTTTCAAGAAAAGCAAAAGATGACGATGCCGTCCAAGATTTAACAATCAATCGGATATCCAAAAAGGCGAACGTTATCTTAAATATCATCTTTATCATCTGGACGCTAACCTGCGTGTTGCCTTTGATCCTGGTGGTGATTGTATCGTTTAGCAGCGAGCAAAGTATTTTTGAGAACGGCTACAGCTTTTTTCCATCTGAATGGAGTTTTGACGCTTACAATTTCTTTTTTAAATTGGGGGATCAATTGATCCGTTCGTATGGAATCACAATTTTTGTTACGGTAGTCGGAACGTTGTTCAGCCTGGTAATTACAGCGATGTTTGCATATGTGCTAAGCCGCAGCGACTATGCTTACAATCGGATTTTTACCTTATTGATGCTGTTTACCATGCTGTTCAATGGCGGTATTGTTGCCACCTATATGGTAAATACCCAACTACTTGGACTTGGGGATAGTGTGTGGGCGCTTATTTTTCCGATGTCTTTCAACGCGTTTTATGTGGTCGTGCTGCGGACATTTTATAAAAGCATACCGATGGAGATTATCGAGGCGGCGCGCATAGACGGTGCCAGCGAATTTAAAATCTTTTTCAGGGTTGTGGTACCGCTCTCAAAGCCCGGCCTTGCAACGATCGGTATGTTTACGATGATCGCTTACTGGAACGACTGGTTTCTTGGTATGCTGTATATTATCGATCAGAAAAAATACCCTGTGCAGACACTCTTGTGGAGTATGCAAAACAGTTTGGAATTCATGAAGCAATCTTCCGCCAATGCCTTGGAGTATGCGGAGATGGCAAAGAATGCACCTACGGACAGCGGCCGCATGGCTTTGACCGTGCTTGTGGTACTGCCTATCCTGCTGGCGTATCCTTACTTCCAAAAGTATTTTGTCAAAGGCCTGACGGTAGGTGGGGTAAAAGGTTAATATGGAATCGAGGCGCGTTTTAAAGATTGCGCCTGATAGATAAAAAAGGAGGAAAATTTATGAAAAAGGCATTCAAAAAAGCGGCTGGAATTTTTTTAGCGGCTGCGATGACAACGTGTATGCTGACAGGATGCACGGGAACGACGGACAGCCCCAGTTCGGCAGGAGAGGGAACCTCATCTGGTTCATCGGAGGAGATCACGACTCTGACCTGGTACATGTCCATTAACCCGGTGGCTGCCGATACCGAAAAGGTAATTGAAAAGCTAAACGAGTATACGCGGGAAAAAATTGGTGTGGAGATCGACTATAAAATAATGGCAAATCCGGATTATAAGGAAAAAATGCCTAATTTGATCAATGCAGGCGAGTATTTCGACATCTGCTTCACATCCAACTGGACTACCGACTACCTGCAATTTGTGGGCAAGGATGCGTTTATGGATATTACCGAGCTGTTGCCGGAACATGCAAAAGAAACCTACGATTTTATTCCGGAGGCTATGTGGAATGCGGTTAAAGTAAATGGTTCCATCTATGGGGTTCCCTCTTATAAGGAGATGGGCTGGCAGGGCGGTATCGTTTATAACAGCGATATGGCCGAAGAGTACGGCATTGATATGAGTACGGTCAAAACGCTGGCCGATTACACCGACGTATTGAAAACGGTTGCGGAGAAATCCAGGGCCGCAGGCGAGGATGTGATCGGTGTTTCCGGCTTGACCAATGCATGGGAAATGGCCGCCCCTTATGAGTCTTTGACCGGCACGCCGTCTTTGCCGGCTGCAGGTGCCGTACCGGAATTCGGCAACTTTAAAGATATGGAAGGGCAGGCTGTCTTTAACCAATATGCCAGCGAAGAGTATATGAATTATTGTACGACCGTGTACGGATGGAACCAGGCCGGTTATCTGGGCGGCGATCCGGTAAACTATGATAGCGACACCGCCAACCGGGATAATGACTTTAACAATGGTTCCCTGTTCTCTTATTTCATTCAATACGCTCCCGGTACGGCCGAGTCCATGACCGCCTCCAGCGGCCACGGCGTTGGCTTTGCCGCTTTGATGGATCCGCTGTTTGAAACCCGTAGCGCTATGGGCGGCTTGCTGGCGATCTCTTCAGCCAGCGAGCATCCCGATAAGGCTTTGGAATTCATTAATCTGTTGAATACCGACGAATATGTGGGCACACTGATCCGCCACGGCATTGAGGGCGAACATTATACTGCCGTAGGCGACAATCAGGTTGACAAAACGATGGGCGGTACGCTTACCGATAATGGGTACGATTATACGTACGGTTGGCAGTTCGGTACCCCGTTTAATCAGAAATGGGATATCAGCTATCCCGACAACATTGAGGAACTGTTCCAACAATACAACGACTCTGCCATTATCTCCCCGAACAATGGATTTACTTTTGACACGGTCCCTGTTGAAACCCAGGTTGCGGCCATTACCAATGTGATCGCCGAGTACGGACCATCTCTGGAGACAGGATCGGTTGATCCTGCCGAATATATCCCTAGATTTCTGGATGCGCTCAATGCAAACGGTGCGCAGGATTTGATCAGTGAAGTATCGAATCAATTAAACGAGTTCAATGAAAACAAATAAAATAGTAAGAACCGGATGAAATAACACAATCGTATCCCTATAACAAAAACAACGAACCTTTCTTTTTAAATGTATCTTGGATGAAAACGTGTAAGCCAGCGTCTTTAGGCGCTGGCTTCCGTTTTCATCCGTTCAGGGCTTGTTGTGTTTTTATATGGCTTCGATTGATTGTATGGGGGAGGTAATCATGATAAAAAGGCCCAATCTGATGTTTATTCTTACCGACGACCAGGGAGCATGGGCGATGCGATGCGCAGGGAATACAGATATTATTACGCCTAATCTGGACCGGCTTGCAAGGCAAGGCATCCGTTTTGACAATTTTTTTTGCGCTTCCCCAGTGTGCAGCCCGGCGCGGGCTTCGATCCTCTCGGGATGTATCCCCTCCCAGCACGGCGTTCACGACTGGATCCGCTGCGGCAGTTTGGATAAAAAATCGCTTGGAAGGCTTGCCGAACATCCTTTTTTTGCAAACGAAGAAAAACCGATTCCATATATGCAGGGCATGACCACCTATACGGACCTTTTGGCGCAGAATGGTTATACCTGTGCGCTGGCAGGAAAATGGCATCTGGGCGACAGTATGCGTCCACAGCATGGTTTTTCTCATTGGTACACCATTGGCCGGGGTGGCTGCCTATATTATGAATCCGACGTCATTGAAGACGGGATGCTTCATATGGAAAACCGTTATATCACCGACCGGATTACGGAACGCGCACTTGGGTATCTGGAAGAATTCAGCGGACGGGAGGCGCCTTTCTATATAAGTGTGCACTATACGGCCCCACATGACCCCTGGGATGAGGATCAGCATCCGGCGGAATACGTGGAACGTTACCGTGACTGCGCTTTCACCGCGACTCCGGATGAGCCGATTCACCCCAATCAAATAGAAACAACTGCTTATGGAACCGGAGAGGAACGAAAACGGCTGTTGCGCGGCTATTACGCGGCGGTAAGCGCTATGGACGCCGGTGTGGGCAAGCTGTTGGATAAACTGGAGGAACTGGGGATTGCAGAAGATACCATCGTGATATTTACCTC